>DATBWJ010000293.1:0-6112 GCA_036514935.1 Xanthobacteraceae bacterium | reverse complement strand
ACCGCCTCTCCGGCATTGACGCGGTAGCCGGGATCGCGGATCGTGCGCGCGCCGATCGTGACGTGGCCGGCGAGGACGAGCGCCTTGAGGCGCGAGCGTGACAGATCCTCGACATGGTTGGCGAGCACGCGGTCGAGCCGCGCGCCGGCTTCCGCGCCGGCAACGACGAGCCTTTCGGTGCGGGCCTTGGCCATGAACGATCCGTCCTCGGAGGAGGAGCCCCTCACCCCGGCGCAGGCGCACATCGTGGCGCGCGTGCGCTGGCTGATGCTGATCTCGGGCGTTGCCACCGTGCTGGGCATCGCCGTCGTCCTCGGCGTCATCGGCTATCGCCTTTTGCGCAGCGATGGAAGCCCCGCCGAGGTCACCGCGCTGGTGCCCACGGGGGCGCGCGTCGTCGCCACGGCGGTCGCCGAGGACCGCATCGTGATCACGCTCGACACCGGCGGCGCGCTCGAAATCCGCACCTTCGATCTCAGGACTCTCAAGCCGGTCGGAAGGCTGCGCTTCGCCCACGAGCCGTAGCGGCGCTCGGCGCGGGGCGACGCCGATGCGGACGCGGGGACCTGACGTGCGCGGCTCACGGCGATGCGCGCCTGTCACGGCCAGGCGCGCCGACGTCAACGCGTCTTGCGCTCGGAGCGCCGTTTGCTTGCGCGCGGGACGGTTCGAGTCTATGTGGAAACGTCGCTCCCTTCGTCTAGCGGCCCAGGACGTCGCCCTCTCACGGCGAAAACAGGGGTTCGAGTCCCCTAGGGAGCGCCAATAAGCTCGGATCGCCCGGCTGCTGACCCGTCGGCCGGCGCGGCTTGCCCTCTCCCCAACATGCTGTAGCGGAGTTCACGCGCCGCAACGGGCAGTATCCCGCGACGAAGAAGGCCTCCGCATCGCTTCCGGCCCTATTTGGACATCGCTATGATGCGCCCTGCTCCACGATACCGCTTGGACGAAAAGGATTGACGAATGCCATACCGGCTGGGGGTCGACATCGGCGGAACCTTCACGGACTTCGCGCTCGTGAACGACGCCGACGGAACGATGGCCATTCACAAGCAGCTCACGACCCCCGAGGATCCCTCGGTCGCGGTGCTGGAAGGCCTCAGGCACCTGCTCGCCGCCGAGCGCGTCGATTGCGCGGACGTCACCGCCCTCATCCACGGATCGACGCTGGTGACCAACGCCCTCATCGAGCGCCGCGGCGCGGTCACGGGCATGCTGGTGACGGCGGGGTTCCGCGACGTTCTCGATATCGCGCTGGAGCGGCGTTACGACCTCTACGATCTCCGCCTGCGCTACCCGACGCCGCTGGTGCCGCGCGCGCGGCGCTACGAAGTGGCCGAACGCATTCGCAGCGACGGCACGGTCGAACGCGCATTGGATCTCGACGAGGTCCGCCGGTGTCTCACTGAACTCGTCGAGCGCCATCACGTCACGGCGGTCGCGGTGTGCTTCCTGCACGCTTTCACCAATCCCGAGCATGAGCGCGCGGTCGCCGATCTGGCGGCCCGGGAGTTCCCGGCGCTCTACCTGTCGACCTCCTCCGACGTCGCTCCCGGCATTCGCGAGTATCCGCGCTGGACGACGGCGACGATCAATGCCTTCGCGCAGCCCCTCGCCGACGCCTACCTGACGCGTCTCGAAGACGGCCTCGCCGGGATGGGCTTTACCGGCAAGTTCCTGATCATGACATCGAGCGGCGGCAGCGTGACCGCGGACACCGCCCGCCGCTTCCCGGTGCGCATGCTCGAATCCGGCCCGGCGGCGGGCGTGCTCATGAGCGCCTTCCTCGGCAAGAAGAACGCCGAGCCCAGTCTGTTGTCCTTCGATCTCGGCGGCACCACCGCCAAGGGCGCCATCGTGCGCAGCAATCTGCCCGGCAAGCGCTACGAGATCGAGGTCGCGCGCATGCACGAGTTCAAGCCGGGCAGCGGGCTGCCGGTGAAGCTGCCGGTGGTCGACATGATCGAGATCGGTTCGGGGGGCGGAAGCATTGCCGAGATCGATGCGCGCGGCGTGATCCGGGTCGGCCCCACCAGCGCCGGCGCGCGGCCAGGACCTGCCTGCTACGCGCGCGGCGGCACGCGCCCGACCCTGACGGATGCAAACCTCGTCCTCGGCTATCTCGATCCGCGCTTCTTCCTGGGCGGCGACATGCCGCTGTCGGTGGATGCCGCCCGAGACGCCATTGCGATGATCGGCCGGCCGCTCGGGCTCAGCGTCGAGCGCGCGGCCTGGGGCATTCACGAGACGAGCAACGAGGACGTGGTGCGGGCGTTCCGAGTGCACGCGGCCGAGCGCGGCTTCGATTATCGCAGCGGGGCGATGGTTGCCTTCGGCGGCGGCGGCCCCATCCACGCCTCCCGGATCGCGCGCAAGCTCGGCATCCGGCGCGTCCTCATTCCGCCCGGCGCCGGCGTGATGTCGGCGGTCGGCATGCTGACCAGCCCGATCTCCTTCGAGCTCCTGCGCAGCGAGCGCGTGGCGCTGGCCGCCCTGACGCCCGAAAGCTTCGATGCTCGGTTCAAGTCGCTCACCGAGGAGGCCGGCATCTTTCTCATTCGCGCGGGGATCGCCGCCGATCAGATCACGATCGCGCGGCGGCTCGACATGCGCTATCGCGGCCAGGGCTACGAGATCGAGGTGGCGCTGCCGTCGCAGTCGCCTCCCGCGCTGCTGTTCGCCGAGCTGCCCGCGCTGTTCGCGGCCGCCTATGAAAAGGTGTTCTCGGTCAGCTTCATCAGCGAGCCGATCGAGATCATCAACTGGAAGGTCGAAGTGTGCGGGCCGGCGCCGACCGGCGAACGCTATGCGCTGGTCGGGCCCCCGGCGCGCGGGAGCGCGCGCAAGGGGATGCGCAAGGCGTTCTTCCCGCAGGCGCGCGACTTCATCGACTGCCCGGTCCTCGACCGCTACTCGCTCAGGGCCGGCGAGACGGTGAGCGGGCCGGCCCTCATCGAGGAACGGGAGTCGACCGCCGTCCTCGGCATCGGCGACGTCGCGAGGCTTGACGAGCACGGAAGCCTCCTGCTCGCCGTCGCCGAGGAGGAGCACGTCCAGCACCGCTCTTTTGCCATTGCGGGAGCCGCGCAATGAACGACGACCGCTTCGATGCCGTCAGCCTCGGCATTATGTGGGACCGCCTGATCGGGATTGCCGACGAGGCCTTTCAGTCGCTGGTACGCTCGTCGTTCTCGACCATCGTGCGCGAGAGCTACGACCTGTCCTGCCTGCTGTTCGATCACGAGGCGCGCGCGGCAGCGCAGGCGCGCTTCAGCATCGCGCCCTTCACCGGGACGGGGCCGGCCACGCTTGCCGCCATGCTGCGCCGCTTCCCGCCGCAGACGCTCAAGCCCGGCGACGTCATCGTCACCAACGACCCCTGGATCGGCACCGGCCACGTCAACGACATCAACGTGGCGCGCCCGCTCTTCCGCAATGGGCGGCTCGTCGGCTTCACGTTCAGCACCACCCATCTGCCGGATATCGGCGGCATCGGACATTCCGCCGTCGGTCGCGAGGTGTTCGAAGAAGGGCTGTGGCTGCCGGTCTGCAAGCTGTTCGAGGAGGGCCGGCCAAACGAGCTGTTGCTCGACATCATCCGCACCAATGTCCGCGTGCCGGAACAGACCGTCGGCGACATCATGGCGAACGTGAGCTGCTGCGAGGTCGGCGGCCGGCGGCTCGTCGAGTTCCTGGACGAATACGATCTCGACGACCTCAAGGGGATTTCGCAGGCGATCTGCAATCAGTCCGAGGCGATCACCCGCAACGCCCTGCGCGAGATCAAGGCGGGCACCTATCGCAGCGAGCTCAAGGTGGAGGGTCCGTCCGGCCCGATCAAGCTGGCGTGCTCGGTCACCATCGCCGATGGAAGCGCCCATGTCGACTTCGCGGGAAGCGATCCGCCGGTGCCGTCCGGAGTCAACGTGCCGCTGTGCTACTCAACGGCGATTGCGCGCTATTCGATCAAGTGCGTGTCGACGCCGCATTTGCCGAACAACGAAGGATCGGTCCGGCCGGTGCGGGTGACGGCGCCCAAGGATTGCATCCTGAACGCCCAGCCCCCGCGCGCGACCAGCGGCCGCCACGCCATCGGCCATTTCGTCAACATCCTCATCTTCAACGCTCTGGCCGAAGTCATCCCCGACCGCGTCTATGCCGAACCCGGCATGCTCAACACGCTCAACTTCCAGGGCATCCATCCGGACGGCGGCAAGATCACCAGCGTGTATTTTGCCGCCGGCGGCTACGGCGCCATGCGCGGTCTCGACGGCGCCTCGACCATTCCAGCGCCTTCGAACATCAACGGGCAGTCGAGCGAGGTGTGGGAAGAGACCATGGGAATGACGGTGGTCAAGCGCGAGCTCTTGCCCGATTCGGGTGGCGCCGGACGGTTCCGCGGCGGGCTCGGGCAGATCATCGTCCTGCGCAACGACACCGGGCATCCGCTGACAATGTTCCCGATCGCGCTGCGCACGCAATTTCCCGCGCGCGGCCTGCAGGGGGGTGGCGATGGCGCGTTGCGCCGCTGCTGGATCAACGGCGTCGAGATCGATCCCTACGCGCGCCATATCATGCAGCCGGGCGACCGGCTCGAAGTGCACGAGGCAGGCGGCGGTGGCTTCGGCGATCCCAGGGAGCGCGACCGCGAGCGCATGTTGCAGGATCTTGCCGATGGCTACATCACGCGCGAGGCCGCGCGCAATGTCTACGGCTTCGACCCCGAGGGCAGCCGCGTCGCGGCGGGCGCGAGCTGACGGCCGGTGCCAAATCGCGTTGGCCTTGCGCCGCGACTTACCGCGCCGCGAACGGCAACGCTATTGTCCGCCTTCGAGCCAACGCCTTTCACCGGCATGGAAGGCGGCGAGCAGGTCGGGCCGGTCGTCGCCGAGCAGTTCCGGGTTGACCGGATAGTTGCGCCGAATCTGCGCGTAGGCGAGGAAGCGGTAGGATGGCCGCAGCGTCTTGAGCAGCTCCCAGTCGACGGGCAAGCGATCCGCCGGATTGACCGTCTGCATCTGGTCGCGCTGATAAATGCCCTCGAACGTGGCGAGGCGCCAGCCGTCCGCGGTCCGGACCGCCCGCGAGAAGAAACGGCAATACTGGAACAGGTCGAATTGGATGCCGTCGAACGTCAGGCGATCGAAGATCAGGGCCGGGCTCTCGACGATCGCGCGATCATTGTTGATCTGCAGCATGGCCGGAAAGATCCAGTGCTTGCCCTGGCTGCCGGTCTCCATCTTGCGGCGCGATGCCTCGGCGAAATCCTCGATGGTGCCGTCGAACCAGGTGGTGCGCACGTGCCCGTGCGGCACGTAGCATCCGACGAGCCCTTTCCAGTCGCGCTGATCGCGGCAGAAGCGCTCGAATCTCACGAGATCGAAAATCTCCGTTCGGTCGAGCAAACGGGCGATCCTGGTGTCCAAGCCCGCGGTGGTCATTGCTTCCATGGTCGTCCCAGCTCTGCCTGTTGGCGCCCATCAGAATGCGCGCGGCGCCCGCGAAGGCAATGCGGTCGTCGCGCGATCGTCAACGGCACAAGAGTAGTCCGGTTCAGCCCTCACCCACGTTGTCCGCTCGCGTGCCGCGCAGCCGGGCAGCACGACGCGCCGGCCAACGGGGCGACAGCACCGCGGGATGCAACGTTTCAATTCGCCTTGTACTTGCTCATTGCCGCGACGAGGTCGTTCCAGACCTTGTCGGGATCGTGACCGGCCTTGCGGACGTTGGCCGCCCACTCCTTCCGGATGGGCTCGGTCGCCGCGCGCATGTCGCTCAAGAATTTTTCCGACCCTTTATAGAGTACGTGCCCTCCCTTCGCCGCGAGCTCGGCCCGCCCCTCCGGTTCCTGCTTGCTCCAGGGCGCCATGAAGCGCGCCGACCACTCGGCCGTGCAGTGGGCATCGATGATCTTCTTCTGATTGGCCGAAAGCTTGTTGTAGGAGGCCTTGTTGAACATCAGCTCGAAGCCGTTGCCCGAGAACGGGGCATCCAAGTGGTAGGTGAGGAGCTTGTCGATGCCCCAGATGAAGAGCGAGCGCCACGGGAACAGCATGGCTTCGGCGACGCCCTTCTCAATGGCATCGCGCGCCTCGGTCGCAGGGACCGGAAC
>DATBWJ010000292.1:0-3665 GCA_036514935.1 Xanthobacteraceae bacterium | reverse complement strand
AGTGGGTGATGCGCGCCGCCTGCCGCCAGATGAAGCGCCTGCTCGCTCAGGGGCTGCGGCTGGAGACCATGGCCGTCAATCTGTCGCCGCGGCATTTCCAACAGGCCGATATTCACGAGCGCGTGCGCGCGATCCTGGCCGACACCGGCCTGCCGGCCTGCCGGCTCGAGCTCGAAATCACCGAGAGCGCCCTCATGAAGCAGCGCGACGGCGCCGTCGAAAAACTCAGCGCGCTCAAGGCGCTCGGCGTGCGCATCGCCATCGACGACTTCGGCACCGGCTATTCCTCGCTCGCCTATCTCAAGCGCTTTCCGATCGACAAGCTGAAGATCGACCAGGGTTTTGTCAGCGAGATCCCGGGCGACCACGCCAGCAAGCAGATCACCAGCGCGATCATCGCGCTCGGCAAGACCCTCCATCTCGAACTGGTAGCCGAAGGCGTGGAGACGCAGGCCCAGTTCGAGTTCCTCAAGCGGCTCGGCTGCGACACCGCACAGGGCTACCTGTTCAGCCGGCCGCTGCCGGAGAACGACGTCGCCGCCTTCGTGCGCATGTTTTCCAGTACGCCGCTCACCTTTCGCCGTCCGGCGGCATCCGGCGGTCGGCACCGCGCGGGCTGACCCCCGTCACCTGCCGCCTCTCCCCGCGCGCTTTCACGCGCGCGCGGAAGCACCGCCTCAGGCTCTGGCGGTCGTGAACTCGCGCACGGCATCGCGGTTGGGCGAGAAGCCGAGGCCGGGCGACTCGGGCAGCGTCAGCCAGCCGTTGTTCGGACGCGGAAGGTCGTCGTAGATGCGCTGGCAGAATTCGCCGGCAAGATAATGGTGCTCGACCAGGCCGCCGTTGGCGACGCCGGCCTGCAGGTGCATGTTGTGAAAGGCCCAGCCGCCGCCGTTGGCAATCGGCACGTTGAAGGCCGCCGCCATCCCCGCGATTTTGACGCACTGGGTGAACCCGCCGCCGATCACCACGTTGGGCTGCAGGTAGTCGACCGCCTCGTTGATGAGGAGGTCGCGGAAGCGGAAGATAAGGCCCTCGTTCTGGCCGCAGGCGAGCGGCACGCTGACCTTGCGGCGCAACTGCGCCATCTGCGGGGCGTCGTTCTGGGTGATCGGCTCCTCGAAGAACGCAATGCCGCAGTCCTCGATCATCGCGATCAGGCGGGCGGCGTGATAGAGGTCGAGGCTGCAATTGGCGTCGATGAATAGCTCGACGCCGGGCCCGACCGCCGCGCGCACCGCCCGCACCCGCGCGGCGTCCTCGCGGATCAGGTCCATCAGCGGCGCGCTGTCGCGCCGGCGCAGGCCCTCGTGCCCGACCGTCATCTTCAGCCGAGAAAACCCGTTCGAGACCCAGAATTTTGCGGCTTCCGCGAGCTCGTCGCGGTCGAAGAAATGAAATCCGAACGTGACGTAGACCGGCACCCGCTCGCGCGCTCCCCCAATGAGCCGCCACACCGGCTGGCCGAGCGCCTTGCCCTTGATGTCCCACAGCGCGACGTCGAGCGCAGCAAGGGCGTGGGCGGCATAGCCGGTCTGGCCACGCGGCATCATGGTCCAGTACAGCTTGTCCCAAATGCGCTCGTGGGCGAGCGGATCGTCGCCGATGATGGCCGGGCCGGCGACCGTCGCGACGATGGCGGCGACCGCCTCCTCCTCGGTGATGGAGGTAAAGCCGTGGCCGACGTGGCCTTCGTCGGTCTCCACCTCAACCAGGCAACCCGACATGGCAGTGGCGCGCGCCGCCGCGGTGAGCGCGACGTTGATGGGCACGCTGACCGGCGTGGCGGTGATGCGGGCGATTCTCATGGCAGCCCGATGGGGTTTCGCCGCGGCGCCGCCGCGAGCCGGCGGCACCCTACATCGGTTGCCTGCGCTTGTGAACGATGCCGCACCAGCTTGCGCTCGGCGGGGGTTGTGGGTCAAATAGCCGCCATTGCCCGGCAGGGCGCTCTGCCGGCGCCGACGTTCGAGACAGGGGGAAGCCGTGGACGCAGCAGTCAAGAAGTTCGGCATTGGCCAGCCGGTTCGCCGGGTCGAGGATCATCGGTTCGTGACCGGGCACGGGCGGTACGTCGATGACATCGAGCTGCCACAGCAAGCCTACGGCGTCCTCGTCATGTCGCCGCATGGCCACGCCCGCATCAAGCGCATCGATACGTCCAAGGCCGCCGGCGCCGAGGGCGTGCTGTGCGTGCTCACCGCCAAGGACGCGGAGGCGGACAAGCTCGGCCTGCTGGTCCCGATCATGCCGGAGGACATGGGCGGGCCGAAAGGCTACCGCGCCTCGCGCCCGCTGCTGGCCGGTGACAAGGCGCGGGCGGTCGGCGACCGCATCGCCTTCGTGGTGGCCGAGAGCGAGGCCCAGGCGCGCAGCGCCGCCGAGCTGGTGGAGATCGACTACGAGCCGCTGGCCGCGGTGACCACCATCGAAGCCGCCACCAAGCCCGGCGCCCCGACGGTGTGGGACGACAATCCCGGCAACATCGCCTTCGTGATGATGATGGGCAGCAAGGAGGAGACCGACGCCGCCTTCGCCAAGGCCGCCCACGTCACCCGGCTGCGGCTTTCCAACAACCGCGTGAGCGCCAACTCGATCGAGCCGCGCGCGGCGCTTGGCGAGTACGCCGCCGACGGCGACGGCTACACGCTCTACACCACCTCGCAGAACCCGCACGGCGTGCGCTCGCAGCTCGCCGGCCAGGTCTTTCACATTCCCGAAACCAAGCTGCGGGTCGTCTCGCCCGATGTCGGCGGCGGCTTCGGCATGAAGGGCAGCCCCTATCCGGAGGACGCGCTGGTGCTGTGGGCGTCGCGCCGGATCGGCCGGCCGGTGAAATGGACCTCGACCCGCGCCGAAGCCTTGCAGGGCGACACCCATGGGCGCGACCAGATCGTCGAGGGCGAGCTTGCGCTCGACGCGGGCGGCAAGATCCTCGCCATTCGCGCCCAGTCCCTGCACGCGGTCGGCTCGCATGTCAGCGCGGCGGCGTTCGCCACCAGCATGTTCTCGGTAAAACTTCTGTCCGGCGTCTACGACATCCCGGCCGGCCACATCCTCGCCAAGGCCGTGCTCACCAACACCTCGCCGATGGCACCCTACCGCGGCGCCGGTCGGCCGGAGGCGACCTACCTGGTCGAGCGGCTGATCGAGCGCGCCGCCATCGAGCTCAAGATCGACCCGGTCGAGCTGCGCATGCGCAACTTCATCCCGGCCGCGAAAATGCCCTACAAGAACACCTCCGGCATCATCTATGACAGCGGCGACTTCGCCAAGGTGACGCGCGAGTGCCTGGCGCTTGCCGACCGCAAGGGATTTGCTGCGCGGCGCGCCGAGTCCCGCAAGAGCGGCAAGCTACGCGGCTGGGGGATGGCCTATTTCCTCGAAGAGGCGGCGATCTTCAACGAGCGCATGGACCTGCGCTTCGATCCGAGCGGACAGATCACCATCCTGGCCGGCACCCATTCGCACGGGCAGGGCCACGCCACCGTCTACGCGCAGATGGTGGCGGAATGGCTGGGGGTGCCGTTCGAGAACATCCGCTTCATCCAGGGCGACACCAACGAGGTGCCGATCGGCCGCGGCACCTACGGCTCGCGCAGCATGATGGTCGGCGGCAACGCGCTCAGGCGCGCGGCCGACGCCATCGTGGAGAAGGCCAAGCC
>DATBWJ010000291.1:0-2493 GCA_036514935.1 Xanthobacteraceae bacterium | reverse complement strand
CGCCTGTTCTTGCAGTTGCCGCGTGCCGACTTTGTTCACGTAGGCGCGGGCCAGCACCGCGTCGGCGCCGACCACGACCAGGTCGGCGGCCTCCACCTGCTCGCTCAAGGCGGCGTCGATCACCAGCGTGACCCCGATGCGCATGCGCGCCAGGCGCTCCGCTACCACGCGCCCTTCGTACCCCGGCCGGCCTTCCGAGACGATCACGCGCGCCAGACGCGACCGCGCGGCGGCGAGCGCCGCCAGCACCGTCGAGCTGTACGAATAGGTCAGCGCCGTCGCGCGGCGCGGCAGGTGTCGCGCAAAGCGCCGGGCGATGGCCTTGGCCGCTTGCTGGCGCTCGCGGCGGTAGCCGGCCAGTAGCCGGCGCAGGGCCAGGAGCGCCCGCCCGTCGGCTTCGGCGGCGAGTTGAATGCGATTGGCCAGATTGAGCAGCGGCGCCATCGCCGGGTGCGCCGCGAGCGTCGCCTCGGCCAGGGCGCTCAAGGCATAGGGCAACTGCGGATCGCGGGCGCGTTGTCCGCGGCAGAAGGCCTCGAGCAGGGCCGCGGCCCGGTCGGCGATTTCGGCCGCGCCCGAGCGGCGGTCGGCGCCGAGCGCCCCCAGCTCCCCCAGCGTTTGTCGTAGCGTCGCCATCGGGGCCATTCTAGCAAACCGGCGCGGGCGTCTGCGGCGTGCTACCATAAAAAGCTGGGAGAAAGCGATGGCGCGCATCCTGGGGATTGAATCGAGCTGCGACGAGACCGCCGCGGCCATCGTGGCCGACGGTCGCACGATTCTTTCCAACGTCATCAGCTCGCAGATTGACCTGCACTCGAAGTACGGCGGCGTGGTGCCGGAGCTGGCCGCCCGCGCGCATCTCGAGCGCATCGTGCCGGTGGTGCGCGAGGCCTTCGCCCAGGCGCAACTTGCCTACGGCGACGTCGACGCCATCGCCGTGACCCAGGGGCCGGGACTGATCGGCTCGCTCTTGGTCGGTGTCGCCTACGCCAAGGCCATGGCCTGGTCGCTCTCGAAGCCCCTCATCGGGGTGAACCACCTCGAAGGCCACATCCACGCCGTGCTGCTCGAGGCGCACCAGAAGGGCGAAGCGGCAAAGATTGAGTTTCCCGTGGTCACGCTGGTGGTCTCCGGCGGACACACCGCGCTCTATTATGTCTCCCGTCCCGAAGGCTCGGGACTTCTGAACGGCGCCGACGCTTTCCGCTATCGCTACCGCCTGCTCGGGCAGACCGTGGACGACGCGGCCGGGGAAGCCTACGACAAAGTCGCCAAGTTCCTCGGCCTCGGCTATCCCGGCGGACCGGTGATTGACCGTCTGGCCGAGCGCGGCAACTCCGAGGCCGTCGTCTTCACCCGGCCCAACATCAAGCGCGGCCGTCCCCACGACTTCAGCTTCAGCGGGATCAAGACCGCCGTCGTGCGCCTGGTCGAGAAGAACGGCTTGCAGGAAGAAATCGCCGCTCGCCTGGCGAGGCGGCAAGCCGAGCCGCAGGCGCCGCTCGACGACCTCTGCAGCCCGCGCACACTCGATCTGCTTGCGAGCTTCCAGCGCGCCGTGGTCGAAGACTTGACCGAGCGGACGCTGGCCGCCGCCGACGAGGCGGACGCCCGCACCGTGTTCGTCTCGGGCGGCGTGGCGGCGAATTCCTTGCTGCGGAAGATCTTCGCCGCGGAGTGCGCCGCCCGCGGCGTGGCGGTCTTTTTCCCGTCCGTCCAGCTTTCGACCGACAACGCCGCCATGATCGCCGCCGCGGCCTGGCCCAGGTTCCAGGCGGGCGAGTTCGCCGACCCGGTCACGCTCAACGCTAGCGCTTCGCTTCCCCTCGGCGTCTAGTACCGTTCCAACTCTCTGTGCCTAACTGTCTCCCGCAAGAAGGCGCGGCTATCTTGCCGGATCTCCGGGCTCGTTCTGTCGGCGGAAAAAGTTGGAACGGCACTAGCGCTTTCCTTTCCGCCGCGATTCAGTAGAATGACCGCCTGCCTGCCGCAGGCAGGGGCCTCGACGTTCCCATGCGCATCGCCATCGATACCGGCGGCACCTTCACCGATTGCGTCCATGTCCGTGGCGCGCGGCTGGAGATCCTGAAAGTCTTCTCGACGCCCGCCAACCCCGCCCGCGCCATCGCCCAAGCCATCCGTGGCACCGGCGTCTCGCCGGTGTCCTTGCTCCACGGCACCACCGTGGGCACGAACGCGCTGCTCGAGCGCCGCGGCGCCCGCATCGCGCTGGTGACGACCGCGGGCTTCGAGGACGTGCTCGTCATCGGCCGGCAGGCGCGCCCGCGGCTGTACGACTTCTTCGTCACCCGGCCCGAGCCGCTCGTGCCGGCGGCGCGCCGCCTGGGCATCCGTGAGCGCGTCGGGCCCGGGGGTCGCGTGCTGCTGCGGCTGACGCCGGTTGAGCTCCGCCGGGTGCGGCGCGCCGTGGCGCGCGCGCGGCCGCAGGCAGTCGCCGTCTGCCTGCTCTTTGCGTTCGCCAATCCCCGGCAC
>DATBWJ010000290.1:0-9903 GCA_036514935.1 Xanthobacteraceae bacterium | reverse complement strand
CGCCGGTCTATGTGCGCCACGAGATCGTGCACAACCGCTTCGTGGTCGACAGCCTGCGCGCCAAGGGCGCGGTCTTCGTGGAGGACCTCGACGAGATCCCGGACACGGCGGCGCCGGTGGTGTTTTCCGCCCACGGCGTGCCGAAGGCGGTGCCGGAGGAGGCCGCGCGGCGCCACCTGTTCGTGCTCGACGCCACCTGCCCCTTGGTGACCAAGGTCCACCGCGAGGCCGAGCTGCATTTTCGGCGCGGGCGCGAGGTGGTGCTGATCGGGCACGCCGGCCATCCCGAGGTGATCGGCACCACCGGCCAGCTCCCCGCCGGCGCCGTCCACCTCGTCCAAAGCGTGGCGGAGGCGGCCGCGTTCACGCCCCAAAACCCCGACCGGCTCGCCTACGTCACCCAGACCACGCTCGCGCTTGACGACACCGCCGAGATCGTGGCGCTGCTCGCGCGCCGCTTTCCCGCCATCGTCGGGCCGCACAAGGAGGACATCTGCTACGCCACCACCAACCGCCAGGAGGCGGTGAAGCGGGTGGCGGGCGCGGTCGACGCCCTGATCGTGGTGGGCGCGCCCAACTCCTCCAACTCGCAGCGGCTGCGCGAGGTGGCCGAGCGCGGCGGCTGCCCGCGCGCGGTGCTCATCCAGCGCGCCGCCGACATCGACTGGGCCGTGTTCGGCGCCATCGTCCGGCTCGGGCTGACCGCCGGCGCCTCGGCGCCCGAAGTGCTGGTTGAGGAGATCATCGACGCCTTCGCCGAGCGCTACGCCGTCGAGGTCGCCGTCATCGCCGCCGCCGAGGAGGAAGTGTTCTTTGCGCTGCCGCGCGTGCTGCGCGACCGCCAGGCCGCGCAATGAGCCGCGCCGTCGCGCCGCGCAGGTAGGACACGAGGGGATTGCGGTGGCCGTCTACACCGACGTTGCGGCGGAAGACCTCGAAGCGTTCCTGCGCGACTACGAGCTCGGCGAGCTTCTGGCCTACAAGGGTATCGCCGAGGGGGTCGAGAATTCCAACTTCCTTTTGCACACGAGCCGCGGCTATTTCATCCTGACGCTCTACGAGAAGCGCGTGGCCGAGCACGACCTGCCGTTCTTCCTCGCGCTGATGGAGCATCTGCACGCGCGCGGGCTGACCTGCCCGCAGCCGGTCAAGAACCGCCGCGGCGAAACGCTCGGGCGCCTGGCGGGCCGGCCGGCGGCGATCGTGACCTTCCTCGACGGCATGTGGATCCGCCGCCCGAGCGCGCTCCATTGCGGCGCCGTCGGCGAGGCGCTGGCGCGGCTCCATCTTGCCGGCGCCGACTTCGCCATGCGGCGGGAAAACGCGCTCTCGCTTTCCGGCTGGCGCGCGCTGTTCGAGGCCATCGGCTGCCGCGCCGACAGCGTGCACGTGGGGCTCAAGCCCACGATTGCGGGCGAGCTTGACCACTGCGAGCGCCATTGGCCGCGCGATCTGCCGCAGGGCGTCATCCATGCCGACCTGTTTCCCGACAACGTCTTCTTCCTCGGCAACCGGCTGTCGGGCCTCATCGACTTCTACTTCGCCTGCACCGACACGCTCGCCTACGACGTCGCGGTCTGCCTCAACGCCTGGTGTTTTGAGCCCGACTGCGCCTACAACGTGACCAAGGGGCGCGCGCTGCTCAACGGCTACTTCAAGGCGCGCGCGCTGTCGGCGCGCGAGCGCGCGGCGCTGCCGCTGTTGTGCCGCGGGGCGGCGCTGCGCTTCCTGCTCACGCGCCTTGCCGATTGGCTCGAAGTGCCGCCCGGCGCGCTGGTGCGCCCGAAGGACCCGCTCGAATATCTGCGCAAGCTGCGCTTCCACCAGAAGATCACCCGCGTGAGCGACTACGGCATCGAGGCCTGACGATGACGCCCGCCGCCACAAGCGCGCTGGCGCACGAGCCGCGATGAGCGGCCGCGTGATCATCCACACCGATGGCGCCTGCTCGGGCAATCCCGGGCCGGGCGGCTGGGGCGCGATCCTGCAATGGAACGACCACGTGCGCGAGCTGAAGGCGGGCGAGCCGCACACCACCAACAACCGCATGGAGCTGATGGGCGCGATCATGGCGATCGAGTCGCTCAGGCGGCCGTGCGCCGTCGAGCTGCACACCGACAGCCAGTACCTGCGCGACGGCATCACCAAGTGGATCCACGCCTGGAAGCGCAACGGCTGGCGCACCGCCGATCGCAAGCCGGTCAAGAACGTCGACCTCTGGCAAAGGCTCGACGCCGCGCTCGCCCGCCATCGCGTCACCTGGCACTGGGTGCGCGGCCACGCCGGCCACGATCTCAACGAGCGCGCCGACGAGCTCGCGCGCGCGGCGATCGCCGAGGTCCGCGCGGGCGCAAAACCCAAGGGCCGCGATTAGCGCAGGGCGCCTTCGCATCGAGTCGTCTGCGGTCATTGCGAGGCGGGCGCAGCCCGCCGAAGCAATCCACACGAGGAGGGGATCGCCACACCCCCTGCGGGGGCTCGCGATGACGGCGCTTGGGAATGGTCATTGCCCGGCGCGCGCGACCTCATACCAACACTTATAAAGACCCACCCATGATCGTCATCGTCCGCGCAAGCGGACGATCCAGTAACCGCCGGCGTCCGGGGCTACTGGATGCTCCGCTTTCGCGGAGCATGACGAGTCAGGGACAAGTCCTGTTGGCCTCAGGCGTCAAAGCTGCTTGAGGATGGTGTCGGCGCCCGAGACGTCGACCTTGCCGGGCACCTCCTCGACGTTGAGCTTTCTGACGACGCCGTCCTCGACCACCATCGAATAGCGCTTGGAGCGCAGGCCGAGCCCGCCGGCCGAGGCGTCGTTGGCGAGGCCGAGGGCCTTGGCGAAATCCGCATTGCCGTCGGCCAGGAATTCGATCTTGCCCGCGGCGTTCGAGGCCTTCTTCCAGGCGTCCATGACGAACACGTCGTTGACGCCGGTGACCGCGATCGTGTCGACGCCCTTGGCCTTGATGGCGTCCGCGTTGGAGAGATAGCCGGGCAGGTGGTTCATGTGACAGGTCGGCGTGAAGGCGCCCGGCACGGCGAACAGCACGACCTTCTTGTCCTTGAAAACCTCGCCGGTGGTGGCCCACGCGGGCCCGTCCGCCGTCATCACCCGGAACTTGGCATCCGGCAATCGATCACCGATCTTGATCATGACCTTGATCCTTCCCTTGGGTTGCGCATTGAGAACCTCCGGGCCTGCGCCGCGCACGCGGCTGACCGGGCGCTGCATCAGTCGAGCCGCGCCTTAACCTCGATGGCAGCCTCGCCCGCGGTGGCTGTCAAGGTGAGCGTCGCTCCGTCCGCGCGCGCGCCCGCCGGTAGGCCGTCAAGCGCGAACGCGAACCGGCGCAGCGGCGCCGGCGCGTCGGCCATGGGCGAGGGCAGCGGCAGTGCCCACTCGGGCGTCGGACCCTCGGCGAACAGGTCGACATTTGCCCCCGGCGGCGCCGCGACGTCGACCACGACGCGCTCGCCCTCGCGCCGCACCGCGCGGATGGCGAAGGCCGCCTGATCGCCGACGGCGGCGGGCCGGGGCACGCGCGCCTCGGCCGCGGCCAGCGCCACCTCGTGGGCGGGCGCCCCGTCGAGCACGAGTTCCGCGCTGCCCTCGGCCGGCACGCACAGCTTCTCGCACACGGCGTAGTCAAGGTTGAGCCGCAGCGTCACCGGCCGCGCCGGGTCCTGCGGCGCAACGCGCAGCGGAAAGATCACCACGTCCTTGTAGCCGATCGACTGGCCGACCTCCTCGGACATGCGCTGCGGCGCCGGCCACAACACGGTCACCGACTTGACGTTGGTCGAGCGCGCAAAATCGAAGCGCGGCGGCACGCCCGCATCGCCGGGATAGCGCCAATAGGTCTTCCAGCCGGGCGCCAGCCGCAGCTCGACGCCCGCGCGCAGTTCCTCGCCGCGCCGCGCGCCGGCGATCAGCCGCAATTCCGATCGGCCGTCCCACGCCGCAGCGCTCTGCGCCGGCGCCGGCGTCGTTGACCATAGCGCGGCAAAAAACGCCAGCGGCGCCCATCGCCGCATTCTGGTTGCAATCATGGGCGATCCTCTACAACCAGGCGACGACGAGCGGAACTGAATTCGTCGTGAGCATGCGGTGAAGGCGGTTCCGCTCGAGCGACGATGGGGATAGTCTCGGCGCATGAAGATTGCACGCGACAGGCAGGAGCGGAGCGGCTTTCTCGACGGGCAGATGCTGATCGCCATGCCGAGCATGCGCGACGAGCGTTTCGCGCGCACCGTCATCTACATGTGCGCGCACTCCGCCGAAGGTGCAATGGGCATCGTGGTCAATCAACCGGCGCGCGAGATCAGCTTTCCCGACCTCTTGGTCAAGCTCGAAGTCATCCCGGCCGCCGAGCGCATCCAGCTTCCCGCGCGCGCAGGCTCCGTGCAGGTGCTCAAGGGCGGCCCGGTCGAGACCCAGCGCGGATTCGTGCTCCACAGCGCCGACTTCTACATCGAGAACTCGACGCTGCCGATCGCCAACGACATCAGTCTCACCGCCACGCTCGACATCCTCAAGGCGATCGCGCGCGGGGAGGGTCCGGCGAGCGCCCTGCTCGCGCTCGGCTATGCCGGCTGGGCGCCCGGCCAGCTCGAGCACGAATTCCAGCTCAACGGCTGGCTGCACTGCGTGGCCGATCTCGATCTTGTGTTCGGCGCCGACACCGGCGGCAAGTACGAGCGCGCGCTCCACAAGCTCGGGATCGATCTCGGCATGCTGTCGAGCCAATCCGGCCACGCCTAGCGCGCGGCTGCCATCTTCTCGGGGCTGATGAGCGCGCGCGCCTCCTCGGCGGTCATCGGCTCGCCGAACAGAAAGCCCTGCGCGAACTCGCAGCCGAGCTGGTGGAGTTCGACCGCGTCGGACTCCGTTTCGGCGCCCTCGGCCACCACCTCCATGCCGAGATCGTGGGCGAGCGCGATGACCGAGCGCAGGATCAACGGCCGCCGGCCGCGATTGCTCGGGCGCACCAGCGACTGGTCGATCTTGAGCATGTCGAAGGGGAAGCGCTGCAGATAGGCGAGCGAGGAATGGCCGGTGCCGAAGTCGTCGAGCGCGAGGCCGGCGCCAAGCTCGCGCATGCGCTGGAGCATCTGGGCGGAGCGCTCGGGGCTCTCCATGACCAGCGATTCGGTGAGTTCGAGCTTGAGCGTCCCGCGCGCGAGCGCGACGCGCGCCAGGACGGTGCGCAGGTCGTGGATGAAGTCGTGGCGCAGGAGCTGGCGCGAGGACACGTTCACGCTGGCGAACAGCGATTCGCGGTGGCGCGCGGCGCGCTGCCAGGTGGCGAGCTGGCGGGCCGTGCGCTCGAGCACGAACATGCCGAGATCGTTGATGAGGCCGGTCTCCTCGGCGAGCGCGATGAACTCCGCCGGCGCGCGCCGCCCGAGCTTGGGATGGTCCCAGCGCGCCAGCGCCTCGAAGCCGGCGACCGAGCGGTCGTCGAGCCGCACGATCGGCTGGTAGTGGATCGTGATCTCCTCGCGCTCGATCGCGCGCCGCAGTTCCGACTCAAGCGTCAGCCGGTCGATCTTGCGCGCCCGCATGGGCGGCTTGAACACCTCGATGCGGTCGCCGCCCACGCGCTTGGCGTGGTACATGGCGAGCTCGGCGTCCTTGAGCACGTCCTCCGCGCGCGCTGATCGCGCGTCGGCGAGCGCGAACCCGATCGAGGCGGTCAGCACGATCTCGCGGTCGTTGAAGGTGATCGGCGTGCGCAGCGCGCCGCGCAGCGTCTCCGCGAAGGTTGTGATCTCGCCGAGCTCGCGCACCGACAGCAGCACAAGGCCGAAGCGGTCGCCGGCCAGCCGCGCGAGCGCGTCCTGCGGCTTGAGCAGGCGGCCGAGGCGGCGCGCGATGGTGAGCAGGATCGAATCGCCGACCGCGGTGCCGACCGAGTCGTTGATCTGCTTGAAGCGGTCGATGTCGACGACCATCACGGTCGCCCGGATGGCCGCATCGGCCTTGCCGAGCGCGAGCAC
Source organism: Xanthobacteraceae bacterium (assembly GCA_036514935.1). Taxonomy (GTDB): domain Bacteria; phylum Pseudomonadota; class Alphaproteobacteria; order Rhizobiales; family Xanthobacteraceae; genus DATBWJ01. The sequence continues at coordinate 3,903 of DATBWJ010000290.1, read as the reverse complement.
CGCCTCGAGCCGGTTGAGGAAGAGCGCGCGGTTGGGCAGGCCGGTCAGGTTGTCGTGCACGGCGTCGTGCAACAGCCGCTCCTCGGCGGTCTTGACCTCCGTCACGTCGGTGAGCGTGCCGACGAGCCGCACGACCTCGCCATCGGAGCCGATCACCGGCCGCGCCTTGAGCGTGAACCACAGGTAATGCCCGTCACCGCTGCGCAGGCGGAAGTCCTGGACCAGCCGCCCGCGGCGGTGCTCGAGCAGGCCGTCCAGGGTGGTGCGAAAGCGGTCGCGGTCGCTCAGATGCAGCGCTTCGAGCCAGTGGGCGGCCGGGCCTTCGAGCGTGCCGCGCTTGAGGCCGAGCAGCGCCTCGGCCTCGGGGCTGGTGAAAATCTTGTCGGCGGAGACGTCCCAGTCCCACACCATGTCGCCGGCGCCGGTGAGCGCGAGCGCGCGCCGCTCGACGTCCGGCACCATGCCCTGCGTCACGCCGCCGGCGAATGCGTGCTGCATCACGGTGAAGCCGATCAGCATGACGATCAGCACGAGGCCGCCGAGCAGCGCCGGGCCGACGATGTCGTTGGTGACGACGCCGGCCACGGTGAAGCCGGCGGCGATGACCCAGACCACGAGCAGGAACCAGCTCGGGATCAGCAGCACGGCGCGGTCGAAGCCGCGCGTGGCCAGGAACACCACCAGCGCGAAGCCGGCGACCGCGACCAACAAGAGCGACAGCCGCGCGATGCCGGAGGCGGCCGGCGGGTCGAACAGCGCCACCGCCACCAGCGCGCCGAGCACGACCAGCCAGACCAGCGTGATGTGCGCGTAGCGCACGTGCCAGCGATTGAGGTTGAGGTAGGCGAACAGGAACACCAGGAGCGTCGCCGCCAGGATGGCTTCGCCGGAGGCGCGCCAGATGCGCTCGGCGCCCGCCGACATGTCGAAAACCTTGCCCCAGAAGCCGAAGTCGACGCCGATATAAACCAGCACCGCCCAGGCGAGCGCGGCGGCGGCCGGGAACATGACGCTGCCCTTGACCACGAACAGGATGGTCAGGAACAGCGCCAGCAGGCCGGCGATGCCGATGACGATGCCCTGGTAGAGGGTGAGCGAGTGGACCTTGTCCTTGTAGGCGTCGGGCTCCCACAGGTAGATCTGCGGCAGCTTGTCGGTGCGCAGCTCGGCGACGTAGGTGATGACCGTGCCCGGATCGAGCGTGATGCGGAAAATGTCGGCGGTGGCGCTGTCCTGGCGCTCCGGCCGCTCGCCCGAGCTCGGCGTGATGTTGACGACCCGCGAGGCGCCGAGGTCGGGCCAGAACACGCCCGAGCCGACCAGGCGGTAGTGCGGCACGACGATCAGCCGGTCGATCTGCTCATCGCTCGAATTGGCGAGCGCGAACACCGCCCAGCTCGCGCCCGCCTCGCGCGCGCGCACGCCGATGCGCTGCACGATGCCGTCGGCGCCCGGCGCGGTCGACACCTGCAGGATGTCGCCCTCGGTCTTCGGCCGCTCGGTGGCCTCGCTGAGGTCGATGGCCGACACGTCGAGGCGCACGTTAACGGCCTCGACGGCGAACGCGCTGGCAGCGCCCACCAACACCAAAGCCATCGTCACCGCGTGGACGGCGCGCTTGAAACGCAACCCCGAGCCTCCCGGACCTCCCCGACCCCCCGCTTGCGTAGCCCGAGGTTGTGGCGAGAACAAGGGTTTCGCCCGACCCTCAAAGGGTTAGCACGATCTTCCCGATGTGCTGGCCGCTCTCCAGGCGCGCGTGGGCGGCGGCGGCCTGCGCGAGCGGGAAGGTTGAATCAATCACCGGCCGGACGCGGCCCGCGGCGACCAGCGGCCACACCTTGTCCTCGATGGCGCGCGCCATCCTGCCCTTGTCGGCGACCGAGCGCGGGCGCAGGCCGGAGCCGGTGTGATGGAGCCGCTTGGCCAGCATGGGGCGGAAGTCGACCTTGGCGCTATGGCCGCGCAGGAAGGCGATCTGGAGGATGCGGCCCTCGACGGCGGCCACATCGTAGTTGCGCTCGATGTAGTCGCCGCCGACCATGTCGAGGATGACGTCGACGCCCTTGTCGCCGGTGGCGGCCTTGGCGGCGGCAACGAAATCCTCGTTTCTGTAGTTGATGGCGAGGTCGGCGCCGAGCCGGCGGCAGGCCGCGCACTTTTCCGGCGATCCGGCGGTGGCAAAAACGCGCGCGCCGAACGCCTTGGCCAGCATGATGGCGACGGTGCCGATGCCGGAACTGCCGCCGTGCACGAGAATGGTCTCGCCGGCCGTGAGCGCGCCGCGCTCGAACACGTTGTGCCAGACGGTGAAGAAGGTCTCCGGCATGGCCGCCGCCTCCGCCATGCTGAGGCCGGCCGGGATCGGCAGCGCCTGCGGCTCGGGCACGGCGCAGTACTCGGCATAGCCGCCGCCGACCACCAGCGCGGTGAGCGTGTCGCCCACCTTCCAGCGCGTGGCGCCGGGGCCGAGCGCGACCACCTCGCCGGCCAGCTCCAGCCCCGGAATGTCGGTGGCGCCCTTGGGCGGCGGATACTGGCCCATGCGCTGCATGACGTCCGGGCGGTTGACGCCGGCGGCGGCGACCTTGACCAGAACCTCGCCCTCGCCCGGCTGCGGCACCGCCCGCTCCTCGGGCACCAGCACTTCGGGCGGCCCCGGCGTGCGGATGGAAATCGCGGTCATGCGGGCGGGGACGGGCATGGTGGGCACCTCGGCGCAATAGGCGCCCATCCTTAAGCGGCGGTCGGGCCTATGACAACCGCGGCGCCGCGGCTATGGTTTTGCTGCGGAGGTAGGCCATGCCCGTGATCGACGAGGACGAGCGGCCCAGGAAGATCACCCACGACATCGGCCAGGACCTGACGTTGTTGTCGGTGGCCGAGCTCAACGAGCGGATCGCGCTGTTGCGCGCGGAGATCGCGCGGCTCGAGGGCGACATCACCCGCAAGCAGGCCACGCGCAGCGTCGCCGATCAGCTCTTCAAGAGGTAGCAACCCGCTCGTGGCTGCCGCCGCCGGCCGCTGAGACGTCCTGACGCGCGGTGAGCGGCTCATCGCGGCCGCGCCGGCCCCATCTCCGGCCCTGTCCGCCAAAAAAATTAACCATACCGAATGATTTCGCCGCCCTTTCGGCTGGCGGCTCCGCGGGCCAGCGTCGCCGGCGAGAGCTTTAAGTCTTCGTTAAGCTTTCCCCTTCATTATGGCCGCTGTCCAACTTTCTGGACACCGAGTGGCTCCTGTCCACTCTGTTTGACGCCTCCCTGTATGAACTTGCGAGCCGCCGGCGACGGCGGCTCCTTTTTTTGTGCGCCGCACCATCGGCCGAGCGCGCCGGCCGCGGCTGGCCATAGCCGCCGCGGCAATCACTTAACCAACTGATATACCAGCCAAATGTCCATGGAAACCATGTATTAAGGTTTCCGCCGCGGCCTCTGGACAGGCGCCCGCGCCTCGGGCGATGGTGCGCGCGGGTACGAGGCGTCACCATGTCGCAGCGAGTGACGGACGAGTCGGGTCCTGTGGTGTTCGGCGAAAGGCTCGCCTCGTCCCAGGCGTTTTCTGCGTTCTTTCGGGAGGGCATGGCGCTGGTCGAGGAGACCGCCGCCTATCTCGATGGTCCCGGCCGCCACGAGGCCAAGAGGCTCGAACGAGCAGCGGCGCTGGTCTATGCCACCGAAAGCATGCGGCTGACCACCCGGCTGATGCAGCTTGCCTCCTGGCTGCTGCTCCACCGCGCCGTCAACGAGGGCGAGCTGTCGCTCGCCCAGGCTGGCAAGGAAAAGAAGAAGGTCAAGCTGGTCCCGAGCGAGCCGATCGATGAGCAGGCGGCAAAACTCCTGCCCCGGCGGCTGCGCGACCTCATCGAGCGCTCGCGCAGGCTGCAGGACAAGGGGTACCGGC
>DATBWJ010000289.1:0-27718 GCA_036514935.1 Xanthobacteraceae bacterium | reverse complement strand
GTATGGCACGGCAGTGCTCCCAAACGACGTCATTCGGATACTGGATGCCCCGCTTGCGCGGGGCATGACAGACGAGCGGTAGTCATTGTCAGCCTAAGTTAGCGCCCATGGGTGAAAGACCGGCCTTCGTCTGGTAAGAGCGGCGGCAACGGCAAAATCCGGGGAGGGCTCGCGGTGGCGTCGCAGTCCGCGCGTTCTGCGGCAGGTTTTGATTACATCGTGATCGGGGCGGGCTCGGCCGGCTGCATCGTTGCGCGCCGGCTCTCCGAGGACGGCTCTCGCGTGCTGCTGCTCGAGGCCGGGCCGCCGGCGCGCAGCTTGTGGGTGAGCATGCCGGCCGGCATGTCGAAGCTTTTTACGCCCGGTGTGCACAACTGGGGCTATGCAACCGAGGCGGAGCCCCATCTCGGCGGTCGCACCGTCTATGCCCCGCGCGGCCGCGGCCTCGGCGGTTCGAGCCTGATCAACGGCATGGTCTATGTGCGCGGACAGCGCGAGGACTACGAGACTTGGCGGCAGCTCGGCAATGCCGGCTGGGCTTGGGCCGACGTGCTGCCCTATTTCAAGAAGCTGGAGCATCGCGCGGGCGCGCCGAGCGAGCATCGCGGCCGCGGCGGCGAGATATGGGTGAGCGATTCGGCCGACGCGATCCGCCACCCGGTCTGCCACGATTTCATCGAGGCCTGCGCGCGCAATGGCCTGCCGCGCAACGAGGACTACAACGGCGAGGACCAGGAAGGCGCCGGCTTCCTGCAGTTCTCGATCCGCAACGGCGTCCGGCACGACGCCGCAACGGCGTTCCTGGCGCCGGCGCTCAAGCGCCCCAATCTGGCCGTGACCACCGAAGCGCTGGTCCATCGCATCGCATTCGACGGCCGCCGCGCGACCGGCGTCGAGTACAGCACGAATGGTGAGCTGCGCAGCGCGCGCGCTCGCGAGGTCATCATGTGCGCCGGCGCGCTCGATTCGCCCAAGCTGCTGATGCTGTCCGGCATCGGCCCGGCCGAGGAGCTGCGAAGCCACGGCATCGCGGTCGTCCACGACCTGCCCGGCGTCGGCCACAATCTGCAGGATCATTTCAACACGCCGTATACCTGCCGCACGGCCAGCGCGAGTTCGGTGAATGAGGAGTTGCGTGGCCTGCGCCTATTAAGGCACGGTGCCCACTATCTGCTCGCGCGCAAAGGTCTGCTGACCATGGGCTCATCGCAGGCCTATGCGTTTGCCCGCGTCATGCCCACGGCGTCCCGCCCCGACATCCAGATCAATTTCCGGCCGGTAAGCTGGGAGTACGACGCCGCCGGCATTCACGTCGTCGGCACGAGCCCGGCGGTGACCGCCTCGATCGGCCTGTTGCGCCCGCACGCGCGCGGTCGCGTGCGCCTGCGCTCGGCCGATGCCCACGACGCCCCAAGAATCCACGCCAATTACCTCGACTCAATGGCGGACTGCGACACGGTCGTGGCTGGCATGCACCTCTTGCGCAAGATCTTTGCAACGCAGCCGCTGAAGTCCCACGTGCTCGCCGAACAAGCGCCGGGAGATAGCTGTCGGAGCGACGACGAAATCCTGGACTATTTCCGCCGCGCCGGACAGTCGATGCATCATTGGGCGGGCACCTGCAAGATGGGCACCGACGCCATGGCGGTGGTCGACGACAGGTTGCGCGTGCGCGGCGTCGATGCCCTGCGCGTCATCGACGCGTCGGTCATGCCGCTGATCACATCCGGCAACACCCACGCGCCGACGCTGATGATCGGCGCCAAGGGCGCCGACCTCGTCACCGGGCGCAGCCCCTGACCATGCAGGGCCGCCTCATGCCAAGCCCGGTCGACAACAGGAGCAGCAGGTCCATGAAGACGCCCTACCGCATGAATATCGACGAGGTGCCGGCGTTCAAGGTGGCGCCGCCCAGCCAGGACAAGCCTTCCGAAATCGACGTGCGCATGGTCTACGGCACGGACACCGGCATGATGATCGCGGGCCGGCAGAACGGCTATCATTCGCGCCCGCATTATCACGACGCCGAGCAGTGGAACTACGTGTTGGACGGGGAAATCTGGTTCTTCATCGGGCACGTTGGGTTTCGCTGCCGCAAAGGCGACATCATCCGGGTGCCGCGCAACGAGATCCACTGGACCTGGGTGCGCAGCGAACAGGGCTGCGTGATGATCGAGACCCACACGCCGAGCCTGACCGGCGACCCGGCGCTGGCGAAAGGGGCCGTGCCGATGGTGGCTGCGGGCGAGGTGCCGGACCGGAACGGCGTCAACAACATCTTTGTCGACTATCCGCAGGCCCGGCAGATCGAGGAGCGCGCCCTGGCGGCGGACTCCGAGCGGTGAGCGTCATCGGGGAGCGCGCTCGGGAGTTGCCGGCCTCCTGGCGCAAGCGGTGAAGCGGCATTGTGTGAGCAGGATCGTCGATGAGCATCCGGATCACGAATCTCCGCAAGCAGTTTGGGCCGGTGGTGGCGGTCGGCGGCCTCAGCCTCGCGGTGGGCGACGGCCAGATGCTCGTGCTGCTCGGCCCCTCAGGTTGCGGCAAGACCACGACCATGCGCTGCATCGCCGGCCTGGAGCGGCCGGACGCCGGCACCATCGCCATCGCCGACAAGGTCGTTTTCGACGGCAACGGCTTCAACGTCCCGATCAATCAGCGCAACGTCGGCATGGTGTTCCAATCCTACGCGATCTGGCCGCACATGTCGGTGTTCGACAACGTCGCCTTTCCGCTGCGCGTCAAGAACATCGACCGGCGCGAAATCGAAGGGCGCACCGCCGACATCCTGACGCTCGTCGGCCTTGCCGATCTCGCCCAGCGGGGCGCGAGCTTGCTCAGCGGCGGGCAGATGCAGCGCGTTGCGCTGGCGCGCAGCCTCGTCATGCGACCATCGGTGCTGCTGTTCGACGAGCCGCTCAGCAACCTCGATGCGCGCCTGCGCGACCGGTTGCGCATCCAGTTGCGCGAGCTGCAGACCCAGTTCAGGATCACCAGCCTCTACGTCACCCACGACCAGCGCGAGGCGCTCGCGCTTGCCGACGAAATCGCGGTCATGCATAGCGGCGAGCTTTTGCAGGTGGCCGATCCGATCTCGATCTACTCGCATCCAGCCTCCTGCACCGTTGCGGATTTCCTGGGCTACAGCAACATTTTCCGCGTCGGCGAGGTGAGGCCGGCGGAGGACGGCCATGAGATCGTGCTGGCGGAAAGCGCAACCGTGCTGCTCGCCGCCACGGCGCCGGCGGAGGCAGCGGACCTTTTCGCGTGCATCCGACCAGAGGACATGGCGGTGGCACCCTCGAATGACAAGCACTCCGCGAACGCGCCCAACACCCTTCTTGGGGAGGTCATTCTCGCCAGCTTCATGGGTTCGTTCATGCAGTATCGCGTGCGCGCGGACGGCGGCGAGACGTTCGAAGTGTACAGCAATGACATCCTCGGCGCCTGCAAGCTCGGAGCGCGTGTGCGCCTGCACGTTCCCGCGCGCTCCGTTCACGTGCTTCCGCGGATTTGAGCCATGCCGGCGCGCAGCCAGACGGCGAGCCTCGTCCTCAAGGGCAGCATATCCGCGGTGCTATTCGCGCTGCTCGGCGCGCTCGTGCTGGTACCGATGGCGATGGTGGTCTACGCCGCGTTCATCGACGTGCTGCCATTCAGCGGCGAGGGCGAGGCGGCATGGACGCTCGACAACTTCCGCGCCGTCCTGTCGCCGGAGGTGGGCGCGGCTGCCCTGAACACGCTGGTGGTGGCCACGGGCGGCACGATCGTCGCCCTGGCGTTCGGTTGCACCATGGCTTGGCTTGCGGCGCGCACCGACGTGCCGGGGAAAAGCCTCGTTCATCTCGCCGGGGTGATGCCGCTGTTCGTCTCGCTGCTGGTGGCGGCGGTGACCTGGTCGCTGCTCGGGGCGGGCCACAGCGGCTACCTCAACATCATCTTCCGCAGTCTCGATGTTCCGTTGCGCATCGAGATTCGCTCGCTGGCCGGCATCGCGCTGGTCGAGGGCATCTACTATGCTCCGTATGCCTATATCATCCTGTTCGGGGCGCTGACGCTGGTGAATCCCGACCTGGAAGAGGCGGCCGCCGTCCATGGCGCAACGCTGAGGCAGACGCTCGGCATCATCAGCTTTCCGCTGGTGCGGCCGGCCCTGATCGGGTCCGCGCTTCTCATCTTCGTGCTGATCGCCGAGGATTTTCCCGTGCCGCAGATTCTCGGCGGCCCGGTCGGGATCGAGACCCTCTCGATGCGCATCTACAACATGATGACGCGCATCCCGAGCTATCCGAACCAGGCCGGCGCGCTCAGCCTCATGCTCACCATCGCGGTGTGGGTCCTGGTCTACACCCAGCGGCGCATCCTCGCCGGCGCCGACTACCGCACCGTCACCGGCAAGGGACTGCGGCAGCGCGCCATCGAGCTTGGCCCCTGGCGCTGGCCGGCGACGGCCTTCGTCGTGCTCTACGCCCTCGTCGCGGTCGGCCTGCCGATGTGGGCGCTCGTCCAAGGCGCGCTGCGCGCCAATCTGTTCATCCCGAACGCGGCGGCCTTCTTTGATCTGTCGCAGTTCAGCTTGCGGCACGTGTTGGATGCCGCCGCCAGCACCGCCGTGCACGACGGTTTTGTGAACAGCCTGATGGCGGCCGCCGCCACCTCGGCATTCGGCTGCGTCTTCTTCTTTACCCTGGTCTATGCGGTCAACCGCACCGACCTGCCCGCCCGCCAGTGGCTCGAATACATCGCCATGGTGCCGCTGGCGCTGCCGGCGATCGTGCTCGCGCTCGGGGTGCTGTGGACCTGGGTGTCGCTGCCGCTGCCGGTCTATGGCAGCCTTGCGATCCTGGTGATCGCCTTCACCACGCGCTTCATTCCGCAGGGCTATCGCACGATCTCCTCGGCGGTGATCCAGATCCATGACGACTTGGAGCACGCCGCGCTGGTCGCTGGCGCGAGCCGCTGGCAGACCATCAAGTGGGTGACGCTGCCGCTGGTGCGGGGCGGGGTGGTGGCGGCGGCGTTTCTGCTGTTCGTGCTCAGCGTGCGCGAGGTCGCCGCCTCGCTGTTCCTCTACACCACCAAGACGCGCGTGCTCTCCATCGTTCTGCTCGAGAGCTATGAGAGCGGCTTGTGGTCGACGGTCGCCTCGATCAGTCTGCTGTACACGGTCATGCTAGTCGCCATAACGTTGGTGGGACTGCGCTGGATGCGTCCCGCCCTCTAGCCCAACGATCAGGAGGAAAGCCATGGGCCACCGCAAACCAAGTTCGCGTGCCATCGCCGCTGCTGTCGCCGCTTGGCTCGCCATCGCCGTGCCCGCCGAGGCGCAGCTCGCCGTGGACGGCGAGACCGTCGCGGACGCCAAGACGTTCGAGGCGGCCAAGAAGGAGGGCCGTCTGCTCGCCTATGGCACCTATCCCGGCGACATGATGAAGCCCATCCTGGCGGCGTTCGAATCCGACACCGGCATCAAGGCCGAGTACGTGCGCCTGCCCAGCCAGGGCATGTATCAGCGCGTAACCGCCGAGTTTGCCGCCAAGAAGCTCGAAGCCGACTATATCGATCTGACCGACCTGCCCCTCATCCAGCAATTGATCAACCGCGGCATCCTCAATGTGCCGCACAGGGTTCCGGCGTTCGAGCAGATCCCTGCGGCGATCAAGGACCCGCAGGGCCGCTGGTACGCGGTCATACGGCCGGTGGCCGTGATCGCCGTCAATCGTTCGCGCGTGGCCGACGCCGACATCCCGAAGAGCTGGAAGGATCTGATCAACCCCAAATGGAAAGGCATCGTCGGCACGGTCAGCATCGATGCGGGCGGGAGCGTGCTGTCGCTCTATTCGTTCCTGCGCGAGAAGGTCGATCCCGACTTCTGGCCGAAATTCGCAGCGCTCACGCCGCGCATCTATCCGACGATCGCCCCGCTGACGACCGACATCGCGCGCGGGGAAATCGCGCTCGGCATCGGCGCCATCGCCGAGCCGATCTGGCTGCAGATGAAGGCCGGCGCGCCCGTGAAGGTGGTGTTCCCCAGCGAAGGCATCGCGGTCTTTCCCGCGGCCGGCGGCATCAGCACGACGGCGAAGAACCCCAACGCGGCCGCGCTCTTTCTGAACTGGCTGACCAGCAAGCGCGGCGGCAACGTCATCGCGCGGGGCGGCGCCTATCCGGCAAACCCAGGTTCAAACCGGCCACACCTGGAGGGACTGGAATATCCTTCGGTCGATCGGGTGTGGAACCTGCAGCTTGCCGAGTGGATGGCCGAACGCGAGTCGCGCATGAAGCTGTGGCGCGAAACGTTCGGCGTCAAATAGGCGGGACCTGACGGCATTGGCTGACGGGTCCGATCTCAGGTTCCTGTTCCAACCGAGACAGGTGGCGGTCATCGGCGCCTCGCGCACGCCGGGCAAGATCGGCCACGCGGTCGTTCGCAACCTCAAGGCCGGCGGGTTTGCCGGGGCCATATATCCGGTCAATCCGGCCGGCGGCGAGGTCGAAGGCGTCCCGTGCCTGCGATCCGTCGCCGATCTGCCCGAGCCCGCCGACTGCGCCATCACCGTGGTGCCGGCCGCCCAGACGGTCGAGGCGGTGCGCGCCTGCGCCGAGAAGGGCGTCAGGGCCGCCGTGGTCGGCGCCGGTGGCTTTGCCGAAGCCGGCACGCCCGAAGGCCGCCAACGCCAGGCGGAACTCCTCGCCATCGCCCGCGCCTCGGGCATGCGCCTGCTCGGTCCCAACACCAACGGCATTTACAACCGGAGCGCAAAGCTGTCGCTCGGCTACAATGCCGCGCACGGCTATGCCATGCCGCCCGGCCCGGTGTCGGTGATCGCGCATAGCGGCGCGGTGTTCGGCGGGGTGGCGCTCACGTTGATGAGCTTCGGCGTCGGCCTGTCCAAATTCGTGCCGGTCGGCAACGAAGCCGATATCGATATGCTGGACGTCCTCGACTATTGCATCGAGGATGCGGACACGCGCGTCATCGGCCTTGTCATTGAGGCGTTGTCGGATGGTCCGCGGCTGCGGGAACTGGCCGAACGGGCCGCCGGGCGCGGCAAGCCGATCGTTGCGCTGAAAATCGGGCGCTCGCAGGTCGGCGTGAGCGCCGCGCTCGCCCATTCGAGCCGGCTCGCGGGCGCGGCGCGCGCCTATGACGCCCTCTTTGATGCCTGTGCGATCGCAAGCGTTCGCTCGGTCGAGGCGCTCGCCGCCGGCTGTGCGCTGCTGGCGCAGCGCTCGCCCGGCGCCTGCGATAGCGACCGGCGCGTCATCTGCGTCACGACATCGGGTGCCGGCGGGGCTGTCCTTGCCGACTTCGCCGCCGAGCGAGGCATCGCGCTGGCGGGAAGCCCGGTGGGGGAGTGGGAGGGCGATGCCGGCGCGACCATCGCCCGCCTTCCGGCGCGCGGAAAAATCCGCAGCCCGATCGATCTCGGCGTGCTCGACGACTGGTCCATTCTGTCCAAAATCTACGCCGCGCTGGAGGCGGACGGATTGGATGGGCCGACCGTCGCCTACGTCCACATCGCACCGACGCCCGACATGGACGAAAAATTGGTGTCAGAACTCGCCGCCCGCCGGCAGCGCAGTCCAGCCCCCATCGTCGCGGTGGCGCCGGGCGGTCTCGGCGACCTCGAACAGGCCTATCGCGCGCATGGCATCGCGCTCTTTCGCGACACTGCGCTCTGCTTTGACAGCCTGGCCTGTCATTTCGCGACCTGCCGCACCGGGCCGGCGATGTGGGCGCGGTCGCACGCGGTCTCGCCGGCGGCCAGCAAGGCCGTCGCGCGACTTCGCGCCCTCGCTGACGGGCGGACGATGCTCTCGGAGGTCGAAAGCGCCGAAATCCTGCGGATGATCGGGGTGCCGCTCGTCGAAAGCCGCAGCGCGGACACGCTTGCCCAGGCGCGCGCGGGTGCCGCCGAGCTTGGCTACCCGCTGGTTCTCAAGGCGCTGGCGGGCGGTGTCGCGCACAAGAACGCCGCAGGCTTCGTCATCACCGCCATCGGCGGCATCGCGGAGCTGGAGCGCGCCCACGTCCAGTTGCTCTCACGCGCAAAGGGACACGAACTCGGCGCGCTCACACTGGTCTTGCAGCCGATGGTCTCCGCGAAATGGGAACTCCTCGTCGGCATCAGCCGGCAGGCGCAGCTCGGCCATTTCGTGATTTTCGGCCTCGGCGGCGTGGACGCCGAGCTGCTCGACGAGGTCGTGCTGGTCCCGATCGATCTCGATGTCGCTGCCATGCGCCAGCAGATCGCGCGTCATCGCATCGGCAGCCGGCTGGCCGGCACATTCAACCGCAGCCATCAGTGCGTTCTCGATGGCATCATGACGGTGGTGGCGGGCCTCCAGCAGCTTGCCTGGGCCGGCGGCGACATCGTCGACTCGATCGATCTCAATCCGATCATCGTCACGAAGGACCACGAACTGGTCGCGGTCGATGCGTTGATCGTGTTTCAACGAGCGCCGGAGTCGCCGTGAGCGTGCGCGTGCCGTGCGCCGGCATTGTTCGAGATTGAGGCGCCGGAAACCGAGGGGCCGGAATGGATCCAGGGGCAAGCCCGCTGCTGACGGACCTGTATCAGCTCAACATGATGCAGGCCTACATCGATCATGGCGAGACGAAGACCGCGGTGTTCGAGTTCTTCGTGCGCACGCTGCCTGCCAGGCGCGGATTTCTCATGGCGGCGGGGCTGGAGCAGGCGCTCGATTTCCTGGAGAACCTGCGGTTTGCCCCCGAGGAGATCGAGTGGCTCGCCCGCGGCGGCCGTTTCACAAAATCGCTCCTCGACTACTTGGCCGACCTGCGATTCACCGGCGACGTCCACGCGATGCCCGAGGGCACGCTGTTCTTCACCAACGAGCCGATCCTGCGCGTGACCGCGCCCCTGCCGCAGGCGCAACTCGTCGAGTCGCGCCTCATCAACATCCTGCATTTTCAGTCGCTGATCGCCTCCAAGGCGGCCCGCCACGTGCTGGTTGCGCCCGGCCGCCTGCTGGTCGATTTCGGGCTGCGCCGCGCCCACGGCGCGGAAGCCGGGCTCCTGGCCGCCCGGGCGAGCTACATCGCGGGATTTGCCGGAACGGCAACCGTGCTGGCCGAAAAACTGTTCGGCATCCCGAGCTATGGCACGATGGCGCATTCCTTCGTGCAGGCCTATGACGAGGAGACCGCCGCGTTCGAGAGCTTTGCGCAGTCGCGGCCGCAGAACCTCACCTTGCTGATCGACACCTACGACACCGAGGCGGCGGCGCGCAAGGTCGTCGCGCTCGCGCCGCGGCTCAAGGCGCTCGGCATCGCGATCCGCGCCGTGCGCATCGACAGTGGCGACCTGATTGCCCAGTCCCGCAGCGTCCGGCGCATTCTCGACGACGGCGGGCTTGCCGAGGTGGCGATCTTTGCGAGCGGAGGGCTCGACGAGGACAGCGTCGCTCAGATCGTCGAGTCGGGCGCGCCGGTCGCGGGTTTTGGGGTCGGCACCAGCCTGACGACCTCCGCGGACGTGCCCGCGCTGGACTGCGCCTACAAGCTTGAGGAATATGCCGGCCGGGCGCGGCGCAAGCGCTCGACTGGCAAGGCGACGTGGCCGGGACGCAAGCAGGTCTGGCGTCAGTACGGCGCTGACGGGCGCATGAGCGGCGACGTGCTCTCGCTTGAGCACGAGCACGAGATCGGCGAGCCGCTGATTGAATTGGTCATGCAAGGGGGCCGCCGGTTGGCGCCGCCGCCCGCGCTCGCCGATATTCGCGCGCGCGCGGCCCGCGACCTCGCGCGCCTGCCGGAACCCTTGCGCCGGCTCGAAGCGGGAGCATCTTATCCGGTGCGGGTCGCCGATGCGCTGGTGCGGCTCAGGGACGAAGTCGACCGGCGCCTTGCGCCCCAGGAGACGCGGCCATGAGCGAGAAGATTGCGGTCGGCGACCGCGACATCCTGCTGGTCGTCGATGTCCAGAATGACTTCTGCCCGGGAGGCAGCCTGCCGGTTCCGCGCGGCGAGGAGGTCGTGCCGCTGATCAATCGGCTGGCGAGGCGGTTCGAGCACGTCATCCTGACCCAGGATTGGCACCCCCCGGGCCATCAATCGTTCGCGTCGACCCATCCCGGCAAGAAGCCGTTCGACACCATCGAGGTGTCATATGGAGCCCAGGTGCTATGGCCGGACCATTGCGTGCAGGGCACGCCGGGGGCGGACTTCCACAGGGATCTGCGTATTCCCCATGCCGAGCTCGTCCTGCGCAAGGGCTATCACCGCGACATCGACTCATACTCGGCCTTCTACGAGAACGACCGCACGACGCACACGGGGCTGGCGGGATATCTGCGCGAGCGGGGTCTTGCGCGCATCGTGGTCGCCGGTCTCGCGTTCGATTTTTGCGTGCGCTACTCGTCAGAGGATGCGCGCCGCGAAGGTTTTGAGGTGTTCGTGATCGAGGACGCCTGCCGCGGCATCGACGTCGACGGCTCGATGGCGGCGACGCGACAAAATTTTGCGGCGCTCGCAATTCCCTGTGTCCCGCCCGAGGCGGTTGTGTGAAGCGGGCTGGTGCGACGTGGACGCGGCAGCCGAGCGGCGCAAGCCTCGCCCGCTCACAGCAGACGGCCAAAAAAAGAGCCGCCCGCATTGCGAGCGGCCCAAGTCAGGGAGGAAACGCGAGGGCATGACGCCCTCACGTAAACTGATTTGACCGCTCAAACGGTTAATTTCAAGTGCAGCCAGTGCAACCCAGCCAATCGCCTCGGAATGCCAACTCCGCCTCCTGCCGAACCCGTTCCTCGTGCCCGAGGTAGCGGGCAGAGAAATGCATGGGAACCAGGCGCGCGACACCCGCCCGCCTTGCGAGATCGCCGGCCTGAGCGGCGGTCAGGTGATGGCGCTCGACGGCGAGCGCGACATGCTCGTGGAGAAACGTCGCCTCGATGAAAAGCAGGTCGGCGCCGGCTGCAAGCTCGACGATGCGACGGCTGTTCGCCTCGCTGTAGGAGGCATCGACCACGTAAGCGATCTTCTGGCCGCGAACGATTCGCAGAGCCTGCTTGAGCTCGCCGAGAGAGATCGTCCGGCCCTGCCCGGCATCGATCGGGGTCGTGTCGGGCATTGCGCGCCGCAGCGCCCGCTTGGCCTCGCCGATCCAGGGACCGACCGGCAATCCCAGCGCGCGCAAACCCTCATTCCAAACATTGATGCGCTGTTTCTCCTGCAGCGCGAATGCCAGGCACGGGGTGTCGTGGTCGAGCGTGACCGCGCGGACCTGGAATTCCTCCTCGTCGAGCACGACGCCCGCCGGCAGGTCAGGGGGCGCAAGCTCGCGCGGGCGGAACGTCTCGCGCGCGCGGAATTCGACCATGCGCACGAACCGGTCGTCGACGAACTCAGCCGCCGTCAGCACGCAATCGAACGAATGCGCCCCCAACAGGTTCCAGGTATAGGCCTCGAGCTTGTGCCGCACGCGTTCGGCGAAGCCGCCGGGGCCGATCAGGTGCAGCGGCTTGTCGCGGTGGAGACAGAATCGCAGCAGCCGGTCGAAGCCGGCGAAATGGTCCATGTGGGTGTGAGAGACGAACGCATGGCTCACGCGCAACAGCTCGCGCGAGGACAGCGCGGTGACGTCGCCGAGGTCGAACAGGAGGGCGCGCCGGCCGAACCGGAAGTCAATGAACAGCCCGGGATCGGAAAACGGATCGTTGATGAGACGCGGTTGGACGAGCCAGGTCACGCGGCGAGCCTCTGAGAACGGGTCGCAGGCGCCCTCGCGATGAGAAGACACGCACGCCGTGCGCCGATCAAGCGCGAAATCCGGCCGGCGCACCGCGTCCGCCCGACGCGCGCGTCAGCCCAGTTGAAGCTCCCCGAGACCGTTCTCGCTGGCGAGCGCGCGCAGCGTGTTCCAGGTGGCCTCCTCGATCTCGACGCCCAACCGGCGACGCTCCTGCTCGCGCAGGTATTCGATTTCGCCAGGATAGAGCACGCCGGTGCTGCCCTCGGAGGGCGGCGTCGCCTTGAGATAGCGGGCAAACTCCGCGACCTCCTTCTTGAATTCAACCAAAGGCCGGAAGGCGTCGACCTTGAACGCGGCCATGAAACAGCCATCGTTGTGCCGGCCGCTCGGCTCCACCCCGAAGCCGAGGCCGGTGAGCAGCCCGCACAAAATTTCCACCATCACCGCAAGGCCGCTGCCCTTGTAGCCCTCGCTGCCGCCGAGCGGCAGCAGCGCGCCATAGCCGGGACGAATGCCGGCAGGATCGGTGGTCTGCCGGCCCTCGCCGTCGACGATCCAGCCGAGCGGAATCTTTTCTCCGCGCGCGGCGGCCAGCCGGACCTTGCCGTAGGCAACCGCCGATGTCGCCATGTCGAGATAGAGCGGCCCCGGCAGGTCCGAGGGCACCGCAATCGAGATCGGATTGGTGCCGAGCCGCGCCTCGCGTCCCCCGAAGGGCGCGACGATCTTGGGGGAGCGTCCGGAGTCCGCGGTGGCGATGCCGATCATGCCTGCCTCGGCGGCCATGAGCGGGTAGGCGGCGAGGCGGCCGACGTGACCCTGACGGAAAACGGTGGCCGCCGCGACATCGGTTTTGCGCGCTTTGGCGACTGTCAGCTTCATCGCCTGTTCGTTGACGACGTAGCCAAAGCCCCAGTGGCCGTCGATCACGGTCGTGGTCGGCGATTCCCGCACGATCGTCCATGGCGCGCCCGGCACGATGTCTCCCGCTTTGATGCGCTCGACGTAGTTGGGAATCATGACGATGCCATGGGAGTCGTGACCGGCAAGGTTGGCGTTGACGCAGCCGCGCGCGACGATCTCAGCCTCGCTGGGCGGGGCGCCGGCGGCCACCAGCAGCGCTTCTGCGATGGCTTTCAATCGATCGGCCGAGATGGTGGGCATGGCGCTTCCTTTGGCGATTTTCGCAGGCGGTGTGCGATCGGTCCGCTCTCCCTCGCAGGTGGACGCCCTTGGCCGCGACGCCGCGCACGGCCAACAACCGGATGATTTCAGGTGCGTTCATTCCTCGCAGCCGCCGTCATCGCGAGCCCCAGCAGGGGGCGTCGCGATCTCCTCTTTCTGGATTGCTTCGGCGGGCTCCGCCCGCCTCGCAATGACGGCGAAGACGTTTCGATTTGAATGCATCCCGCTTTAGCGGATGCGCGGCAGTACGTTGTACTGGTGGAACGGCGGCGGCGAGGACAGCGTCCATTCGAGCGTGGTGGCGCCCGCGCCCCACGGATTGTCGGCGGCGCGTTGCCGGCGCGCGAAAGCGAGAACAATGCCGAAGAAAAACAGCACGATACCGGCGGCGAAGACATACGAGCCGAGCGAGGACACGAAGTTCCAGCCGGCGAAGGCGTCGGGATAGTCGGCGATGCGGCGCGGCATGCCGGCAAGGCCGAGGAAGTGCTGCGGGAAGAAGATCAGATTGGCGCCGATGAACGACAGCCAGAAGTGGAGCTTGCCGATCCACTCCTCGTACAGATAGCCGCTGATCTTGGGAAACCAGTAGTACCACGCGGCAAAGATTCCGAAGGTCGCTCCGATCGACATCGTATAGTGGAAGTGCGCCACCACGTAATAGGTGTCGTGCAGCACGCGGTCGACGCCGGCATTGGCGAGCACCACCCCGGTCACGCCGCCGACCGTGAACAGGAAGATGAACCCGATCGCCCACAGCATCGGCGTGCGGAACTCGATCGAGCCGCCCCACATGGTCGCAATCCATGAGAAGATCTTGATGCCCGTCGGCACCGCGATCACCATCGTGGCAAACACGAAATAGGCCTGCGCGCCGCTCGACATGCCCACTGTGTACATGTGGTGCGCCCACACGATGAACCCGATGATCCCGATCGCCACCATCGCATAGGCCATGCCGAGATAGCCGAACACCGGCTTGCGCGAGAACGTCGCGATGATCTGGCTGACCACGCCGAAGCCCGGCAGGATGAGGATGTAGACCTCCGGGTGGCCGAAGAACCAGAACAGGTGCTGGAACAGCACCGGGTCGCCGCCGCCCTCGGCGGCAAAGAACGTGGTGCCGAAATTGCGGTCGGTGAGCAGCATGGTGATGGCGCCGGCCAGCACCGGCAGCGCGAGCAGCAGCAGGAAGGTGGTGACCAGGATCGACCACACGAACAGCGGCATTTTGTGCAGCGTCATGCCGGGCGCGCGCATGTTGAAGATGGTGGTGATGAAGTTGATGGCGCCGAGGATCGAGGCGGCGCCGGCCAGGTGCAGCGAGAGGATGGCGAAGTCCATCGCCGGCCCGGGATGGCCGCTCGTCGAGAGCGGGGCATAGACGGTCCAGCCGGCGCCGACGCCGGGCTCGCCCGGCGGGCCTTCCACGAACAGCGAAATGACGAGCAGGGTGAGCGCCGCCGGCAGCAGCCAGAACGAGATGTTGTTCAGGCGCGGGAACGCCATGTCGGGCGCCCCGATCATCAGCGGCACGATCCAGTTGCCAAAACCCCCGATCATCGCCGGCATGATCATGAAGAACACCATGATCAGGCCATGGGCGGTGACGTAGACGTTGAATGTATGAGCGCTGGCAAAAAACTGCATGCCCGGCTCCTGCAGTTCGAGCCGCATGCCAACCGACAACAGGCCCCCGACGATCCCGCCCACCAGCGCGAACACCAGGTACATCGTGCCGATGTCCTTGTGGTTGGTCGAGTAAAGGAACCGCCGCCAGCCGGTCGGATGATCTACGCGGGCATCAGCGGGCTTCGCGCTCGTCGTGTCCATGGTCGAGTCCTTGTTGTGATCGGGACGCTGCGCGTCGGGCGCGCGGTCGCCCGCGACCCGGTTCGCGGCTGGCAGTTCGATCGGGAGTCCCCCTTGCGTCGAAGACGCCATTGAGCGGCCTACAGGCTTTTTTGATCTGGATCAAATGCTTGGCCGCGCGCTTGATGCGACTGATTCGCAGATCGCCGCGCGGTGTGCGGCACGGCTGCCAGTGCGCAGCGCGACGCATCAAGCGCGCACCGTTGGTAGCGACGAGGGGCTAAGGGCCCGCGCGATCGGGCTCGAACATCAAGAGGTGCGTGCCGTTCGGCAGCGCCAACCAGAACGGCTTGACCCGCAGGCCGATCCGAATCTCGTCGAGGCCGCAGTGAACGACGTTGGCCATCACGTTGACGCCGACGTCGAGCGTCACCACGGCGATGAGGAAGGGCTCGTGGCCGCGGAACGGCTCGCGCGCGCGCCGCGCCACGGTGTAGGTGAAAATCTCTCCGTTGCCGGAAACCTCGCGCCATTCCAGGTCGCGGCGGCCGGTGAATAGGCTGTTCGCGCGCGGAAAGAACTGATAGCGCCCGGTGCGGCGGCAGTACTGGATCACCAGCTTCTTCTCGCGCGTGGCGGCCCAGTAGCGCTGCGAAAAGCTGCGCGGCCTGGGCGCCTCGCGCTTGACGTCCAGGGTATCGTGCAAAACCTCGCTCATCGCCACCTCATGCACCGGGAGTGAGGATCATGACCGTGCTCGTCCCCCAGTTGCGGCCATAGGGGATGCCGCCGATTCCCGTCACCATCGCGTTGCGGGTGTTCGCCACTTGGCGCCTGCCGGCTTCGCCGAGGAGCTGGCGCACGGCCTCGACGAGATTGGTGCCGCCGCCGGCGAGCCCGACCTGTCCGGCCGAGATCTGCCCGCCGCCGGTGTTGAGCGGCAGGTTGCCGGTATGGCTGAAGTCATTGTCCTTGATGAAGGCGCAGCCGCGGCCCCGCCCGCAGAAGCCGAGCATTTCGAGCTGCATCATGATGGCGATGATGAAGTCGTCATAGGGATGGAACGAGCCGATGTCGGCGGGCCTGAGGCCGGCCATGGCGTAGGCGCGCTCGCCCGCGACCAGGTGCCCGCTTTCGGTGATGTCGACGATGTTCTCCGAGGCCCGGAAATTGGTGCGTTCGCCATAACCGATCGGCACCACGAACTTGGCGGCGCCCTTGGCCCGCGCGCGCTTTCGGCTCGTCACCAAGAGCCCGCTGGCACCCTCGCACACCATAACGCAGTCGAGAAGGCGGATGGGGTCGGCGATCATCCGCGAATTGAGGTAGTCCTCGACCGTGATCGGTTTGCGCAGCTTCTCGCAGGCGTTGTCGTTGAGCAAGGCGTGCTCGCGCTGCGTGACGGCGAGCTTGCCGAGCGCCTCGAAGTCGAGGCCGAACTGATGCTCGTAGCGCTTGCTCAGCAGGCCGAACGCGGCGGGCGGCCCGAGATAGCCCAGCGGCGCCGTCCATTCGCCGTGGAACGAGCGCGGGCGGCTGTTGTTCTCAAGATTCTGCGTGTCGGCATAAAGCAAGAGCGCGGTGGTGCACAGACCGGCGTCGATGGCGGCGGCGGCGCGGGCAAGCGCGCCGAGCGGCGAGGAGCCGCCGATGTCGACGGTCTGGCAGAGATCAAGCTCGAGGCCCAGCTGGTCCGCGGTCGTCTGCGACCAGAACGCGTTGCTCGCTCCCGTCATCGACGAAGACAGCACCAGGCCGTCAATCTCGGCCTTCTCAAAGCCAGTCTTGTCGAGCAACGTTTCGAGGATCTCGGCGCCGAGCTCCCAAACGTCGCGATCGCTGCGCTCGACGATCTTGGTTTCGGCATAGCCAACGATCGCCGCATCATGCAAGGCCATTGTGTCCCCCGTCCCCCAGCACCACGCTTGCTGCCGATTGGGACGCTGGATATAGCTTAGCAGCACGTCTCGCAACAAACCGGGAATTTCATAATGGCCGGGAAGAACGAGAGGCCGCGCGGCGCCGCTGCGGTCGAGCGGTTGATGCGGCCGCGGTCGATCGCGATCGTCGGCATATCGAGCAAGCCCGGTTCGGCCGGCCAGACCGTGCTCGCCAATCTCACGCTCAACGCCTATCGCGGCGACATCCACCTTGTCGGCCGCGCCGCGAGCATCGAAGGCAGGCCGGTGCTTGCAAGCGTCGACGATCTGCCGGAGGGCGTCGATCTTGCAGTGTTCACGCTGCCGGCGGCCGCCGTGCACGAGACGCTCGCCGGCTGCGTGCGCCGCAAGGTCGGCGCGGCCGTGATCTTCGCGTCGGGCTTTTCTGAAACCGGCAACACCGCCGAGCAGGACGCCATCGCCAGGATTGCCGCGGACGGCGGCGTTGCCCTGCTCGGCCCCAACTGCCTCGGCTATACCAATTACGTCGACGGCCTCGCCATCTTCTTCCCCAACGCCACCGCCATCGAGCGCATCGCGGGCAGTCGCGATCCCGCCCTTGCGATCATCTCGCAGAGCGGCGGTTTCATGGGCCACCTGCGCAGCGCATTCGAAGGCCGCGACCTGCAGACCTCCTACACCATCTCGCCCGGCAACGAGGCGGGGTTGGACCTCGTCGATTTCGTCGACTTCCTGATCGAAGATCGCACGACGCGCGCCATCGTCATCTATGGCGAGCACATCCGGCGGCCGATGGACTTCCTGGCGGCGGCGGCGAAGGGGCGCGCGGCTGGCAAGCCGATCATCATGATGCATCCGGGTCGCGGCGCGCGCGCCCAGGAGGCGGCCCGTTCGCACACCGGCGCGCTCGCCGGCAACCACGCCGTCATGCGCACGCAGGTGGCGCGCGCTGGCATCGCCTTCGTCGAGACGCTCGATGAGCTGGCGGACGCGAGCGAGGTCCTCGCGCGCTTTCCCGTGCCGCCCACCAGGGGACCGGGAATCCTGACGTTCTCCGGTGCGTTCTGCGCCATCGCGCACGATTTTTGCGAGTCGATCGGCCTCGACGTGCCGGCGTTGTCGCCGGATTCGGAGGCCGCACTGCGCAAGCGGCTGCCGCCGTTCGTGACGCCGCGCAATCCGCTCGACCTCACCACCCAGCCGATCTGGGAGCCCGACCTGGTCGGTGTTGGCGCCAAGACGCTGCTCGACGATCCCGCCATCGGCAGCCTGGTCATCTCGATCACGGTCGGCGGACCGGCGCAGTCGATGCTCTACCTGGAAGGCCTGATCGAGGCGTTGCAAGGCAACACCAAGCCGGTGGTGTTCTCGATCCTCGGCGACCGCTCGCCGCTCGCGCCGGAATTCCTCGCGCTCGCGGGCGAGCACCGCATCATCCTGTCGCGCTCCGCCGAGCGCTCGCTGCGCGCGATCGCGTGCGTGACCGAGTACGGACGCAACCTGGCGGCGATGGACGCGGTTGCGCCGGCGCCGCCGTTCAGCGGCCTGCCGCCGCTCGGCCGCGGCACCCAACCGGAATGGCGCGCCAAGAAACTGTTGGCAGCGGCAGGGATTCAGGTCCCGGCCGGCGATCTGGCGCGCACGGCCGATGAGGCGGCCGCCCTCGCGCGCCGGATCGGCTATCCGGTGGCGATGAAGGCGCAGGCGGGCGCGCTCGCGCACAAGACCGAAGCCGGCGGCGTGATGCTCAATATCGCCGACGAGGCGGCGTTGCGGCGCGCCTGGCAGGCATTGATGGACAACATTGCCCGTGCGCAGCCGGGGCTCGATCTCGACGGCGTGCTGGTCGAGGCCATGGCCGCGCGCGGCCTCGAGCTCTTGGTCGGGGCCAAGCGCGATCCGCACTGGGGACCGGTGGTCCTGGTCGGTCTCGGCGGGGTGTGGGTCGAGGCGCTCGGCGACGTCCGGCTCATGCCGGCCGACCTGGCGGAGCCGTTGATCGTCGAGGAACTGTTCAAGCTGCAATCGGCCAAGCTGCTGCGCGGCTTTCGCGGCGCTCCACCGGTCGACGTGGAGGCGGTCGCCCGCGCCACCGCGCTGGTCGGCCGGCTGATGCGGACGGTTCCCGAGATCGCGGAGATCGACATCAACCCGCTCGTGGCGCACGCCAAGGGCGAGGGCGTAACCGCGCTCGACGCGTTGATCGTCACACGCTGATCCAGGCGCGCCTCACGCCATGTGGACGCCGCCGTTGACCTCGATGGTGCACCCCGTCAGGTAGCGCGCCTGCGGCGAGACCAGGAAGGCAATGGCCGCCGCCACATCGGCGGGCTGGCCGATGTCACCGAGCGGGATCGCACGCTTGATCTCCTCGATCTGAGGCACGGTCGAGTTCGTCCGCACCGCCGGCGTGTCGATCATGCCGGGTGCGATGGCGTTGGCGGTAATCCCGAGCGCGGCGCCCTCGCAGGCGGCATGGCGCGTGACGTTGATGACCGCGGACTTGGCCGCCCCGTAGGCGACGCCGGTTGCCCGGTTGACGTGCAGCGCAGCAAGCGAGGCCACGGTCACGATGCGGCCGTCGGACAATGGGGCCTGCTCGCGCCGGCGCAGGAATTCGCGCACGCACAGAAAGGTGCCGCGGCCGTTCAAGGCCTCGGTCTTGACCCAGTTGTCGAGCGTGGTGTCGATCAGGCGCGGCAGCACGCCCTGCACGACGAAAGGGCCGCCCGCCACCGTGACGAGCACGGCCACCGGCCCCATGGCCGCCTCGACATCCTCGAACAGCCGCAGCACCGATTGCTCCTCGGCGACATCGACCGCAAAAGCGCCGTGTCCCTGGCCGGGCAGGCCGCGCGTCACTTCCTGCGCCCCGGTGACATTGACGTCGGCGACCGCGACCCGCAGACCGTCGCGGGCCAGCGCGCGGCAGGTCTCCGCTCCGATGCCGCGTGCGCCCCCTGTGACCAGTGCCGTGCGTTGCATTGCGCCCTCGTCCCGCTCGCCTGTTCCCGCCTCAACCTAAGCAGGAAAATCTGTGCAGAGCCAGAGCGGTTGGCACCGGTCGTCGCGCGGCGAGATTGGCAGTCGGATCGCAGCGGCCGGCCGGAGCCTTGGCGGCTGGCGTTGCGCTCGACACTTCGAGCCATGTCTCCGGTCGGTCTTTTCATGACCGTCGACTTGGAGATAGTTTGCGCTCAGCGTACGGTTGCCGCGGCTGGGCTTCAGCCGCCGACGGCGGACCGAGCGAACACGGGGGGGAACACATGGCCCAAGGGCAGGGTATTCGGCGCGTCGTCACCGCGCATGATGCCGGCGGACAGGCGGTCGTCGCCTTTGACGACATCCGGCCGGTCGCCGGCGGCGAGCCGGAGCTTGGCGTGTCCACCTACACGATTTGGGTGACCGACCAGACGCCCGCCGACAATTCCGGCAGCGAGGACGCCGGCAATCGCAAGGTCGCAATTCCGCCGCCGCCCAACGGCTCCATCTTCCGCATCGTTGAATTCAAGCCGATGACGAAGGAGATGGAAAATCTCGATCCCGAGTTCCTGTCGAGGATCGTGGGAGCGCCGTTGCCGGGCGGCAGGCCGCCGCGCCATCCCGGCATGCACCGCACCCGCACCATCGACTACATCGCCGTGCTAGCGGGCGAGATCGACATGCTGCTCGATGACTCCGAGGTGCATCTGAAGGCCGGCGACGTGATGGTCCAGCGCGGCACCGTCCATGCCTGGGTCAACCGCGGCACCGAGGTGTGCCGGCTCGCCGTCGTCCTCATCGACGCCAAGGATTGACGTCGAGGCCTGCCGTCGACGATCCGCCCCATCGATTGCAATGAGAGGATGAGATGACCAGGACTGACCGCGCGTTTCAACTGTCGCTTTCCAGTCACCGGCCGCCGGTGGACTACGACCGGCCGCCGACCTATTCCGGCATGATCGCGGAGAAGGACATCCTCGTACCGATGCGCGACGGCGTAAAAGTCGCGCTCGACGTGTACCGGCCGGACACGAACGAGAGGTTGCCGGCGCTGCTGGCGCTCGCCGTCCACAGCAAGGACCTGCAGGGTCCCGAACTGGCGGCAGCGGGCCACACGCAGCCGGCGTGGTCGACGCTGTGGACGGGTCCGGCCGAGGCGGGCGACACGCGCTTTTTCGTCTCGCGCGGCTACATTCACGTCATCGGCAATCCGCGCTCGATCGGCAAGTCCGAGAGCGGCGGCTCGCGCGCGTTCGATGGCTACGACATCATCGAATGGATCGCCGCCCAGCCGTGGTGCGACGGCAATGTCGGCATGATCGGAATTTCCGGCTTCGGCGCCGAGCAATTCGTCGCCGCCAAGCTGCAACCACCGCACCTCAAGGCGATCTTCCCGTTCGATCCGCGCGGCGCCTACGGCGAGTTCGGAGGCTTCCGGGACGAATATCCCGGCGGCGTGGTCCACCTGTTCCGCTTTCTGCTGCAGATCTACTCGGCCGCCCACCAGGACAAGGGCGCGCCCAAGCCGCTGCCGCCCGAGCGCGAGAAGCTGTGGCAGGAAGCGATGAACAACGCCGACTACAAGATGTACCCGCACGTCTACAACGTGGTCGCGCAGAAGGGTCAGCACATGCCGGTCTATTTCGACGTGCTGATCGATCCTTACGACAAGGAAGAGGCGGCCAGGAAGAGCGAGGCGGAATTCTCCAGGATCGCCGTTCCGACCTATACCGGCGCCGGCTGGTACGGCTACACCTACAAGGCCCATCTCAACGGCTGCCAGAACTGGTTCCGCAACATCAATCCCCCGCACAAGAAGCTGTTGCTCGCCGGACCCGCGCACCTCGACCGCCCGTTCAAGGCGTTCCACAACGAAATCCTGCGCTGGTACGACCACTGGCTCAAGGGCATCGATACCGGGATCGTGAGTGATCCGGCGGTACGCTACTGGGTCATGGGCGCCAACCAATGGCGCGCGGCGACCGACTGGCCGCCGCCCGAGGTCGAGTGGGTCAAGTTCTATCTGCGGGGCTGGGAGCGGTTGAGCGCCGACCCGTTCGTGCCGGTGAGCGCCGACGACTACGAGGCTCCCGACGCCTTTGCGCAGATGCCGCCGAGCCAGACCAACAAGATTCAGAAGCTGCGCTACCTGTCGGAGCCCTTGGCGCAGGATGTCACCATTGCCGGGCCGAGCGTGCTCAACCTGTTTGCTGCCATCGATCAGGACGATACCAACTGGATCGCCATCCTCAAGGACGTCGGGCCCGACGAGTTCGTACCGACGGCGCGCGAGGGCGAGCGCGGGCTGACCCCGGACCTCGACGAGCGCGAGCTGACGCGCGGCTGGCTCAAGGCGTCCCATCGCGCCCTCGACCCGCAGCGGTCGCTGCCGGGCCGGCCTTGGCATCCGCTGACGCGCGCGGCGCACAAGCCGGTCGTGCCCGGCGAGATCAACGAATATGCGATCGAGATACTCGCGACGGCCAATCAGTTCAAAAAAGGCCATCGCATCTGCGTGGAGATCACGAGCTTGGACCTCGCCACCGGCGTGGGCGGCGCGACCAACGTCGAGTACGTCCCCTACCACGTCTGCAGCAGCCGGACGGTGCTCCACAACATCTACCACGATCCGCAGCACCCCTCCCATCTGCTGCTGCCGGTGATCCCGAATTAGCGTCGTCGAACGATCGGAGTTTTTGGGCAGGCGACATGGGCGAAGTCCGTCAGGGCAGGGTTGCGGTGGTCTCGGGCGCGGCCGAAGGGATCGGGCAGGCGTTCGCCCGGCGACTCGCCAAGGACGGCGCCGACGTGGTGGTGGTCGATCGCAAGGCGGCCGAGGAGACGGTCCACGAGGTGCAGGCGCTCGGACGCCGGGCGCTCCATGTTCGCTGCGATGTCAGCGCGGAGGGCGAGGTTGCTGCGCTCGGCGCAGAGGTCGATGACAGATTCGGGCGCTGCGACATATTGGTGAACTCGGCCGGCATCTACCCGGTGCAGTCATTCGACGACATCACGTTTGCGGATTGGCGGCGCGTGCTATCGGTCAATCTCGACTCCATGTTCCTCATGACCAAAACCTTCGCGCCCGGCATGCGGGCGCGCGGGTGGGGCCGCATCATCAACATCGCCTCCGACACGGTGAGCCTCGCGATCCCCGGCTTCGTCCACTACATCGCCAGCAAGGCCGGCGTGATCGGGTTCACCCGGGCCATCGCCACCGAGCTTGGACCCTTTGGCATCACCGCCAACGTCATCGCGCCGGGCCTCACCCGCACGCCCGGCGTGCTCGCCCGCGGCGGCTGGCCGGACGGGCGCTCGGCGGAGGAATTCTTCGAGGTCGCCGCCGCGCAGCAGCCGATCCAGCGCGTCGGCGCCCCGGAGGACATGGCGGGCGCCATGTCCTATCTTGCCAGCGACGATGCCGGCTTCGTGACCGGTCAGACCATCTTCGTGTGCGGCGGCCTGGTGCGGGCGTGACATGTCAAGGGCCATGAGCAATTCGAGCAAGCTGATTGCTGTCGTCAAGCGCGACTGCCCGACCTGCGTCCTCGTGCTGCCGGTGCTGCACGACATCGAGCGGCGCGGGCACAGCCTGGAAGTCCATGTCGAGGATGATCCGAGTTTCGCCGCCGGGCTCAGCACGGTGCACGACGCCAGCGATCTCGGCGTCTCCTACCGGCTCGACGTTCATGCCGTTCCGACGGTGATCCGCCTCGAGGAAGGCCGCGAGGCCGCCCGCGCCGTCGGCTGGAACCGCGAGGAATGGCGGGCGCTGACCGGGATCGCCGATCTCGGCGCGGACCTGCCGGCGTTCCGCCCGGGATGCGGATCGCGCACGCAAGAGCCGGGCATGCGGTCGCGGCTAAAGGTGCGCTTCGGCAATACCGGGCTCGCCGCGCGCCGCGTCAGCCTGCCGGAATCGGCCGACGCGGCCGAGGCCTGCTTCGACCGCGGCTGGACCGACGGACTGCCGGTGGTGCCGCCAACGGAGGAGCGCGTGCTCGACATGCTCGACGGCACGACGCGTTCCCCGCAGGACGTGGTCGGGCTGGTCCCGCCCAACAACGTCCCCTGCACGGTCGAGAAGGTCGCCATCAACGCGGTCATGGCCGGCTGCAAGCCGGAATACATGCCGGTCGTGCTGACCGCGATCGAGGCGGCGTTGGCGCCGGAATGCGGCCTGCACGCCATTCTCGCGACCACCAATGCGGTCGCGCCGGTGGTGATGGTGAACGGTCCGATCGCGCGTGCGGTCGGCATGAACTCCAAGGGCAACGTGTTCGGCCAGGGCAATCGCGCCAATGCCGCGATCGGGCGGGCCTTGCAGCTCGTCGTGCGCAACGTCGGCGGCGGCAGGCCGGGCGAGATCGACCGCGCCGTGTTCGGCAATCCCGGCAAGTACACGTTCTGCTTTGCCGAGGATGAAGAGGACGACGATTGGGAATCCTTCGCGGCCTCGCGCGGATTTGCGCCCGCCGCCTCGACGGTGACGGTGTTTCCAGGCGACGGGGTGACCCCGATTGTCGACCACATGTCACGCACGCCGGAGGACCTGTGCCGGTCCTACGTCGGCTGCCTGCGCGCGGTCTACAATGCCGGCCAGGTCGTCAGCGTTTCGGCCTTCCTGGTGGTGGGCCGCGAGCACTTCATCGTCTTCCGCGACGCCGGCTGGTCCAAGCAGCGGGTGTGGGACCACCTGATGGAGAACACCACGATTCCGGTGCGTGACATCGTGTCCGGGCGCGCCGGCGCCTTCGGCCTGAGCCCCGAGGAACAGGCCGACCCGGACCGGCCGATCCGCAAATTCGCGCGCGGCAACTTCAACATCATCCGCGCCGGTGGCCACGCCGGCAAGTATTCCGCTATCATTTCCAGCATCGGCAGCAACGATGCGCTGGTGCCGGTGACCAGGGAGATCAGACCATGACCGAACAGATCCTGCTCGATCCGACCGCGGAAATCGCGCCCGTCGCGCGGCCGCGCATCGCGCGTCCCGCTTCTCTTGCAGGCCTGCGCTTCGGGCTGCTCGATATCAACAAGATGCGGGGTGACGAGTTCCTCGACCGCATCGACGAGCTTCTGGCCGCGCGCGGCCACACCGTCAAGCGCTACAAGAAGGCGCGTTTCTCGGTGATCGCCCCGAGCGAGCTCAAGCAGGAGATCCGCGCCGAATGCGACGTCGTCATCGAAGGGCTCGCCGATTGAGGGGCCTGCACATCGTGCAGTATGCACGACATCAAGGGCCTCGAAGAACTCGGCGTGCCATCGGTCGCAGTCGCGACGAATGAATTCGTGGTCGCGGCGGCCTCGCAGAACAACGCGCTCGGCTACGATCCAGCGGTCATTTTCATCGCGCATCCGATCCAGGACCGCACCAACGCCGAGCTGCGCGCGCTCGCCGACAACGCGTTCGAGCAAATCCTGGCGGCGCTCACGCGCTCGCCCGGCTGAGCCCCATAGGCGCTAAGTTAACTTCCCTCCCCCTTGCAGGGGGAGGTAACAACAACTGGCCCTGTCGCTGCGGCTTAAGTTAGCGCCTGTGCGGCTGAGGCCGGCGGCCCCGAACAGCGGTTGGCTCATGGCGCGGGCTGTCGCGCCGCCCTCCACTGCCGCCGGCCGCTGGCCACCAGACCAGTGACGCCGTTGGGCAGCCCATAGACGATCAGCATGAAGGCGATGCCGAGCAGGATGCTGTAGTGATTGGGGAAGTTGCCGATCAGGTACTCGAACAGAAGCGTGAGCGGAATGACGCCGAGCAGGGGGCCGAACAGCCGGTCGGCTCCCCCAAGCATCGCCATGATCAGCACCTGGAACGCGATGATCGGATTGAAGGCGATGCTGGGATCGATGTAGGTCCAGCGTGGTGCTATGATCGCGCCGGTCACGGTGATGAACAGCGCGCTCACGGCAAACAGGGTCAGCTTGGCGGCGGTCATGTTGATGCCGCTGTGGGCGGCGACGGTCTCGTCGTCGCCGATGATGCGCAGCGCAAATCCCAGGCGCGAGCGCTGAATGAGCCAGCCGGTCACGAACACGACGACGACCAGCGCCAATAGCTGCCAATAGATCTGGAACTGGTCGATCGAGACGAACACGTAGCGGCCGAGCACGCGCGTGGTGTTGACCTCGTACCAGGTGACGACTTGGCGCACGAGCTCGGCCAGGCCGAAGGTGAAGATCACGAAATAGACGCCGGACAGGCGCAGGGTCGAAAGGCCGACGACGAGCGCCACCGCAGTGCCCACGGCGGCGGCGATCACGAGGACGAGCGGCCAGGCGAGCACCTCTCCCAGCACCGCGACGGTATAGGCGCCGATGCCAAAGAACGCCGAGGTCGCCAGGGAGACGTAGCGGGTGGGGCCGGAAAACAGCGACCAGGCGGTCGCGAGCACCGTGTAGCTCACCAGGCTGATCGCGAGCGAGAGCTGATAGCCGTCGGCGAGGAGCGGCACGGCGGCCAGCGCCGCGACGCCGAGCAGGGCGAGCACTATCTGGAACAGTCTGGTCAACGCGCCTGGGTCCCGAACAGCCCGGTCGGCTTGACGAGAAGGACGATGAGAAAGAGGGTGAAGTTGGTTGCAAGCGTCAGGCCGGGGTCGACGTAGGTGGCGACCAGGCTTTCCGTGAGGCCGAGCACAAAGCCCGCGACGAGGGAACCGAGCAGATTGCCGACGCCGCCCATGATCACGATGATCAGCGCCTTCATGGCGAACTGCACGCCCATGTAGGCACTGAACGTCAGGAACATGCTGACCAGCAGGCCGGCGGCGGCGACCAGCGCGCCGCCGAGCGCGAAGGCGAAGGCGGCCGCCTTGCGGACATCGATGGCGACGAGTTGGGAGGCGACGGGGTTGACGGCGACAGCGCGAATGGCCGTGCCGGTGCGGGTGTATTTGAGCGCCAGATAAAGCCCGAGCGCGAGCCCGGTGCCCACGGCAAACGCCAGTATGCGGTTGGCGGACAGCGTGGCCCCGAGGACCGGCACGGGCACCGACAGGAAGGAATAGCTGTAATAGGCGCCGCCGAAGATGACCAGCACCACGCCCTGGATGACGAACAGCAGGCCGAAGGTGGCCAGCAGGCTGTCAACCTCGAGCGCCTCGCGCGACTTGGCGCGCTTGACCAGCGGGGTGAGCAACAGGCCATAGACCAGCCAGCTCAGGACGAACGTGAACGGCACCACCAAGGCGAGCCCGAGCAGCGGGTTGATCGACCAGGTGGTGAACAACCAGTAGGTGCCGAACGACGCCGCGATGAGAAAATCGCCATAGGCCAGGTTCATGATCCGCGCCACGCCGTATTGGAGCGTCAGCCCCATCGCGATGAGCGCGTACATGCCGCCCAGCAGCAGCCCGTTGAGGATAGCGTTGGCCATCAAGCCCTCGTCGCGGCGCCCGGCGCGTCTGACGTGCGCGACTTCCACGGCGGCTTTGGGAAGCGCATCGGACGCGCGCTGGGAAAACCGGGTTGCAGCAATACCGCAGAAACCGCCGCCCTGCCACTGCCCGATGTCCCAGAGGTGGGTCGGCAAATCGTTCTCAAGTTTGAGGACTGAAGATCATCTCGCATGCGCCGGCGGCTCGGTTGACGACGGCGGCGCGGTGGATGCCTGGTGGTCTTCTTGACCTTGCTCGGCCGTCGCCTATCGTGTTGGCGACAACGAAGGCGATAGAACGGGCATTCGCGATGATCGGCGGCGCTCGCGCTGAGCGCACGAAAAATGGGGGCAGCCGGTGAGCATCAACCTTCCAGTCCAGTCGTACGGGATCGGCCAGGCCGTGCGGCGCGTCGAAGACGCACGGTTTCTAACCGGCCGTGGCCGCTTCGTGGACGATATCGAGCTGCCGCATCAGTGCCACGCCGTCGTCGTCTTATCGGCGCACGCGCATGCGCGCATCCGCCGCATCGATGCCTCGACGGCGCGCGCCGCGGCGGGCGTCGTCTGCGTGCTCACGGGCGAGGACGTGGGCGCCGACGGCCTCGGCAGCCTGCTGCCCAATTTCATGCCGGAGGATATCGGCGGTCCCACGGGCCTGCGCACGCGGCGGCCGATCCTGGTGCGCGACAAGGTGCGGTGCGTCGGCGATCGGGTGGCGATGGTCGTCGCCGAGACGCTCGCAC
>DATBWJ010000288.1:0-10547 GCA_036514935.1 Xanthobacteraceae bacterium | reverse complement strand
GAACGGCCCTGGTACAGGAAAACCTCGCCGGGCGCCTCGTCGGTGCCAGCGAGCAGCGAGCCGATCATGGCGCAGTCGCCGCCGGCCGCGATCGCCTTGGCGAGATCGCCCGAAAACTTGATGCCGCCATCAGCGATCACCGGCGTGTCGTGCTTGCGCGCTACCTCCACCACGTCGAGAATGGCGGTGAGCTGCGGAACGCCGACCCCGGCGACTATGCGCGTCGTGCAGATCGAGCCGGGGCCGATGCCGACCTTGATGGCGTCGGCGCCGGCGCCGAGCAGCGCCTTGGCGCCCTCGGCAGTCGCGATGTTGCCGGCGACGACCTGCACCGCATTCGACAGCCGCTTGATGCGGTCGACCGCGGCCAGCACGTGGCGCGAGTGGCCATGGGCAGTGTCGACGACGACCACGTCCACGCCGGCCTCGATCAGCCGCTCGGTGCGGTGAAAACCGCTGTCGCCCACCGAGGTGGCCGCCGCCACGCGCAGGCGGCCCTGCTCGTCCTTGCAGGCGTTCGGATTGGCCACCGCCTTCTCGATATCCTTCACCGTAATAAGGCCGACGCAGCGGTACTGCTCGTCCACCACCAGCAGCTTCTCGATGCGGTGCTGGTGCAGCAGGCGCTTGGCCTCCTCTTGGCTGACGCCCTCGCGCACCGTGACGAGGTTGTCCTTCGTCATGAGCTCGGCGACCTTTTGGTCCGGATCGGTGGCAAAGCGCACGTCGCGGTTGGTGAGAATGCCGACGAGCTTGCCCGGCCTCGTCGCGCTGCCGCCCTCGACCACGGGGATTCCAGAGATGCCCGCTTCCTTCATCAGCGTCAGTGCGTCGGCGAGGGTGGCGTCGGGTCCGATCGTCAGCGGGTTGACCACCATTCCGGACTCGAACTTCTTGACCTGACGCACCTGCGCGGCCTGGGCTTCGGGATCGAGGTTGCGATGGATCACGCCGATGCCGCCGGCCCGCGCCATCGCGATGGCCATCGCCGCTTCGGTCACGGTGTCCATGGCCGAAGCAATGATCGGGATGTTGAGGGGAACCAGGCGGGTCAGCCGCGTGCGCACATCCACCTCGGCCGGCAGCACATCCGACAGGCCAGGTTTTAGCAGCACGTCATCGAATGTGAGTGCTTCCCGCAGGATGCCGTTTCGTGGTGCCATGGCCAAACTCCTCGCCTGCCGGGCCGACGAATGAGAGGCGGCCCCCACCGGCCCGACGCTCGGACCGGCGACTCGGCGCCCCTGTATCGGAGTTGGCGAGGGCCGATAGCACGGCGGGGTGACAATTCATAGACCCAAGTCGCACGGGCTTATGTGGGGATCCGGTCTGCGTTGGCAACATCTTGTGCGGGTGCGATCCGCGGCTAGATTGGCGGCATGTCCCACGGCCTTCCGCCCTTCCCGCAACCACCAACGCCCGTTGGGTCCTGACCGTCCCTCATGCTTCGCCAGCGCATCGTGCCGCTCATCGTCGCGGTCGCCCTGTTCATGGAGCAGATGGACTCCACCGTGATCACAACGGCGCTGCCGGCGATCGCGGCTGACATCGGCACGAGCCCGCTCGCCCTCAAGCTGGCGATCACGTCCTACCTGTTGGCACTGGCAATCTTCATTCCGGCGAGCGGCTGGACGGCGGATCGCTTCGGCGCGCGCACCGTGTTCCGGCTAGCCATCGCCATCTTCGTGTGCGGCTCGATCGCCTGCGCGTTCGCCCAGTCGCTCAGCCATTTCGTGCTGGCGCGCTTCCTGCAGGGGATCGGCGGGGCGATGATGACCCCGGTCGGCCGCCTGGTGCTGCTGCGCACCGTCGACAAGCGCGAGCTGGTGGAGGTCATGGCCTGGGTCACGATGCCAGGCCTGATCGGGCCGCTGATCGGACCACCGCTCGGCGGCTTCATCACCACCTATTTCTCCTGGCAGTGGATTTTCCTCATCAACGTGCCGATCGGGATCGCCGGCATCGCCTTTGCCACGCGTTTCGTCCCCAATGTCCGCGCCGAGGAACCGGCCCGGTTCGACTTCTTGGGCATGCTGCTGGCGGGCCTCGGCATCGGCGGCCTCGCGTTCGGCCTGACCGTCGCCAGTCTCGACTATTGGCCGCCGATCGCCGTCGCCGCGCTGATCGCGGGCGGCGCTGCCGCGAGCATCGCCTATGTCGTGCACGCGCGCCGTTCCCCGGCGCCGATCCTCGATCTTTCGCTACTGGCCGTGCCGACCTTTCGCGCCAGCGTGCTGGGCGGCTTCATCTTCCGAGTCGGGGCCGGAGCGCTGCCGTTCCTGATGCCGCTGCTGTTGCAGCTCGGCTTCAACATGACGCCGTTTCAGTCGGGGCTCATCACCTTCTCCTCCGCCCTCGCCGCCATGACCATGAAGGCAGCGGCACCGATCATCCTGCGCGCGTTCGGCTTCCGCTCGACGCTGATCGTGAATGCGCTGCTGAGCGCGGTGTCGCTGGCCGCCTGCGCCGCCTTCACGCCGAACACCCCCATCGCCGTCATCGTTGCCGTGCTGGTGATCGGCGGCTTCTTCCGCTCGCTGCAGTTCACCTGCGTCAACACGATCGCGTACGCCGACATCGACCAGCGCCGCATGAGCCGCGCCACCTCCCTCGTCAGCGTCGGCCAGCAAGTGTCGATGTCGACCGGGGTGGCGACCGGCGCGCTCCTGGTCGAAATCACGATGCGCTGGCGGCACGGCACGGTGGTGACCGCTGCCGACTTCCCGCTGGCGTTCGTGATCGTCGCTGTCATCGCGGCGGCCGCCGTCGGCGTGTTCCTGCGGTTGCGCCCGGAGGCCGGCGCGGAGCTCGCCCGCCGCACGCCCGGGCCGACCGAGACCGCTGATCAGCGGATGGGGTGACGAAAGCCGGCCGCCAGCACGTAGAGTTCGGCGGAATCCGGACGGCTGGCCGGCGGCTTGACGTGTCGCACGCTGGCGAAATCGCGCCGCAGCACCGCCAGGATGGCGCCCTCGGTACCGCCCTGCAGAACCTTGGCCAGAAACACGCCGCCCGGCTTAAGCACTTCGCGCGCGAAATCCACCGCCGCCTCGACCAGCGCCACGATCCTCAGGTGGTCGGTCTTGCGGTGACCAGTGGTGTTTGCTGCCATGTCCGACAGCACGACATCAGCAGGACCGCCAAGCAGCGCCTTGATCTCTTCGGGCGCCGCCGGGTCGAGGAAGTCGAGCCGCCGAAAGCTGACGCCCGCGATCGGCTCCATGTCGAGGAGGTCGATCGCGACCACCCGGCCGACGCCGTCGGCGGCTTTCACGCGCGCCGCCGCCACCTGGCTCCAGCCGCCCGGCGCGGCGCCGAGGTCGACCACGCGCGCCCCCGGCTTGAGAAAACGGTGCTTGTCGTCGATCTCCGCCAGCTTGAAGGCCGCGCGCGAGCGATAGCCCTCGCGCCGCGCGCGCGCGACATACGGATCGTTGAGTTGGCGCTGGAGCCACAGGCGCGAGGCCTGCGAGCGCCCTTTCGAGCGCACCCCTACCTTGAGGTCGCGCCCCCCGATCATGGGCCCGCCGACCCAGCGCCCCACGCGTCGTCCGCGCGCATGAGCTCGACCAGGATGCCCTCGCGCAGGCCGCGGTCAGCCACGCGCAAGCGTGCGCACGGAAAGGCGCGGCGGATCGCCTCGAGAATCGCACAGCCCGCGAGCACGAGATCGGCGCGCTCGACTCCGATGCAGGGATTGGCGGCGCGGTCCTCGTAACTCATGGCCATCAGGCGTGCGATCACGCCGGTGATCTGCCCGTCATTCATCCAGCAGCCGTCGACGCGGCGGCGCTCGTAGCGCGGCAGATCGAGGTAGACGCCGGCAATGGTCGTCACCGTGCCCGACGTACCCAAAAGATGCACGCCGTCGAGACTGCCGCCGTTGGCCGCCGCAAATCGCCCCACTGGCTCCGTTACCTCGGCGACCATGGCTTCAAACACCTCCTGCGACACGCGCAGTCCGCCGTGCCTTTCCGCCAGCGTGACCACGCCCATCGGCAGCGACACCCACGACTTGATGATGGGTTTGGGCGGGCCGCACCGCACCGGCTGCGGTGGTCCGAGCCGCACCAATTCCGACGAGCCGCCGCCGATATCGAACAGGATGACGCCCTTCGCCGCCGGATCGATCAAGGGCGTGCAGCCATTCGCGGCGAGGCTGGCTTCGGTTTCGCGGTCGACGATTTCGAGATCGAGGCCGACCTTTTCGTGCACCACCGCGTGGAACTCGGCGGCGTTCTCCGCCATGCGGCAGGCCGCGGTCGCAATCAGGCGTGCGCGCGTGACGCCGCGGTTCTTCATCTTGTCGCGGCAGACGGCGAGCGCATCGACCGCGCGCGCGATCGCTCCCTCGCTCAGGCGGCCCGTGGCCGATACCCCCTCCCCCAGCCGGATGATACGCGAGAACGCGTCGATAACGCGAAAGCTGTCGCGCGTTGGGCGCGCGATGAGCAGGCGGCAGTTGTTGGTCCCGAGATCGAGCGCAGCGTAGGTCGGCCCGCCGCGATCGCTCGAGGTCGGGGAGTAGTCCCGCCGTAGCTGCAGAAAGGTCGACCGCCGTCGCCTGGCATGCAGGGATGCCTGGCGCACGGGGTCGAGGCTCCCGGTCGCCCGGGCCTCGTCGTTCATTCCAAACCTCTCCCCCGCGCCGAAGTCCGCATCGCTCAAGACTCGACGGCTGCGGCTCGTGTTCCAACCGAGATCATTCGTAGTCTAGCATCCACTGAGGTCGGCGCAACTTGGGCCACCGCCCACTGTCGCTGGCACATGAGTCGTCCGGGTTAGGTAGACATGAATTGTCCGGTTTTCGGCGTACCTGCCGCGGCCGGCCGACGAAGCCGGGGCCGGTGTGATCGGTTGGCGGGCGGCTGCCATGCGACGGGGAAACTTGTGGCGGCGGGAAAGCTCGGCTATTTGAAGCCTTCGTTCGACATCGCCAGCATTCTTGGTCATCCCATGAACGTGCTAGACGACCCTTACGCCTGGGGGGTTGAGAAATTCGCCATCGGCCAGCCGGTGCCCCGCACCGAGGACCCCAAGCTGGTGCAGGGTCAGGGCCGCTATACCGACGATGTCAACCTGCCCGGCGAGGCCTTTGCCGTCATGGTCCGTAGCCGGCATGCACATGGCCGCATCCGCCAAATCGACGTGGCGGCCGCTCGGCAGATGCCCGGAGTGCTTGCCGTCTATACCAACGCCGAAATCAATGCCGCCGGCTACGGTCCACTAAAGACGGTCATGCCGCTGAAGAACCGCGACGGCACCATGATGAAGGTGCCCACGCGGTTCGCGCTGGCCGGCGACAAGGTCCGTTTCGTGGGCGACCCGGTGGCCTGCGTTGTCGCCGAGACGGTGGCACAGGGCAAGGACGCCGCCGAGGCGGTCGCGGTCGACATCGAGCTGCTGCCGGTCGTGATCACGCCGCGCGAGGCGGTGAAGCCCGGCGCACCGCAGCTTTACGACGACGTGCCCGGCAACGTGGCCGCCGATTGGCATTTCGGCAATACGGAGAAGGTTGCCGAGGCGTTCCGGACTGCCGCCCACGTCGTGGGGATGGCGCTGCGCAACACGCGCGTGGTCGTCAACACGATGGAGACGCGCGGGTTTGTGGCGAGCTACGACAAGACAAGCGGTCGCTACACGGTCTATACCGGCGGTCAAAGCACGTTCGCCCAGAAGATGGCGACCGCCGACGTTCTCAACGTGCCGCCTGACAAGGTGCGCGCGTTGCTTGGCAACGTCGGCGGCTCGTTCGGCATGAAGGCGCCGGTATTCCCCGAATATGTGTGCGTGCTGCATGCCACCCGCGAACTGGGACGGCCGGTGAAGTGGATCGACGAGCGCTCCAGCGCGTTCCTGTCGGATACCCACGGGCGCGACCACGACCAGCTCGTCGAGCTTGCGCTCGACAAGGCCGGACACTTCCTAGCGGTGCGCATCACCGGCTACGGCAATTCCGGCGCCTACGTGTCGATGATGGGCACGATGCAACCGACGATCACGACGATGAAGAACACGATCGGCGTCTACCGGACACCGCTGATCGAGCAGTCGACCAAGCTCGTGTTCACCAACACGACGCCGATCGCGCCATATCGCGGCGCCGGCCGCCCCGAGGGCAATTACTACATGGAGCGGTTGATCGACCAGGCGGCGCGCGAGATGGGCATCGACCGGGTTGAGATCCGCCGACGCAACCACATCAAGCCGACGGAGATTCCGTACACGACGCCGAGCGAGAACATCTACGACAGCGGCGACTTCCCTGCGGTGTTCGAGCGTGCGCTGGAGCTGGCGGACTACAAGGGCTTCGCCCAGCGCAAGCGCGACAGCAAGAAGCGCGGCAAACTGCGCGGGCTCGGTTTCGGCAGCTTCCTCGAAGTGACCGCGCCGCAGGCCAAGGAGCTCGGCGGCATCCGGTTTGAGGACGACGGCACGGTGACGATCATTACCGGGACGCTCGACTTCGGCCAGGGCCATGCGACGCCATTCGCGCAGGTGCTCGCGACCAAGCTCGGCATCCCGTTCGACCGCATCCGGCTCTTGCAGGGCGACAGCGATCAACTTCCCCTCGGCGGCGGCACCGGCGGATCGAAGTCCGCCATGATGAGCGGCACCGCCATCGTGGAAGGCGCCGCCAAGGTGATCGAGCAGGGCCGGCACATTGCCGCATTGGTGTTGGAGGCCGCGACGAGCGACATCGAGTTCAACCGCGGCCGCTTCACCATCGCCGGCACCGACCGCTCGATCACCATCATGGATCTGGCGGAAAAGATCCGCAGCGGGCTCAACATTCCGCCCGATCTGCCGCAATCGCTCAACGTCATGCACATCAGCGACGGGGTGCCCGCCACCTACCCAAATGGTTGCCACGTTGCCGAAGTCGAGATCGATCCTGACACCGGCGTGGTCGAGGTGGTGAAGTATTCCGCCGTCAACGATTTCGGCACCGAGCTCAACCCGCTGCTGGTCCAAGGCCAGGTCCACGGCGGCCTGGTCCAAGGGCTCGGCCAAGTCCTGATGGAGAACGCGGTCTACGACCCGGAAGGCCAGTTGTTGACCGGCTCCTACATGGACTACGCCATGCCGCGCGCGGCCGATGCGCCGAGCTTCGTCACCGACAGTCACCCCTGCCCCGCCACGACCAACCCGCTTGGCGTCAAGGGCTGCGGAGAAGCCGGCTGCGCCGGCTCGCTGGTGTCTATCAATAACGCCATCGCCGACGCGCTCGCCGAGGTCGGCGTCAAGCACCTCGACATGCCGGCATCGCCGGAACGCGTGTGGCAGGCGATCCAGGCCGCGCGCGCAGCGTCGAGTTGACACCGTGGCCGGACGTGGGTCGGCCATCGGCCGGCGTAGCGCCCGACCACCGCGCAACCGGCAACCGAAGAGATTGAATGCGATGATGGCGCGCCAAGCGCCCTGCCCGGCGTGTGGCGCCCGCAAAGCCGCTCCTTAAGGCGCGCACAGGCACGCGGAATCCGCCACCTTGAGCAAGAGCGCCCGATGAGCACACCTTCGCTCTCGCTTGCAGCGACGCGCGCGGCCGAATTCCGCATCGTCGCAAATGTGAGCGCGGCGCACTTCCTCAGCCACTTCTATTTCCTGGTCCTGCCGCCGCTGTTCTCTTTCGTGCGCGCCGACTATGACGTGAGCTACACCGAGCTCGGCGTTGCGCTGGCCATGTTCAACATGGTGTCCGCGCTCTTTCAAACCCCGGCCGGCTTGCTGGCCGATCGCGTCGGGCCCCATGTGGTGCTGGTCGGCGGCCTCGCGCTGGAGGCGGTCGCATTCGCGCTGGCCGGGCTTGTCGACTCGTACTGGTTTCTGGTGGCGATGTTCGGGGTGGCAGGGCTCGCCAATACGGTCTTTCACCCGGCCGACTATGCGCTCCTTTCCCATCACATCTCGAAGCATCGTGTGGGCCAGGCGTTCTCCATTCACACCTTCGCCGGCATGCTGGGCGGCGCGGTTGCACCGGCCGCCATGCTTCTGCTCGAAGGACTGTTCGGGTGGCGCGGCGCGTTCGTGGTGGCGGCCCTGGCAGGCCTCGCGGCGGCGGCGCTGCTGATGCTCCAGCGCGCGGACTATGCCGATGGCCCACACCGCGCGGCGACGGCCCCGGCCGGGACGGCGGATGGTCCGGTCGGCCGGCGGGCTCTGCTCATGCAGGGCGCGATCCTGCGCAGCCTGCTGTTTTTCACGCTGCTGGCGGCGGTCGCCGTCGGCATCCAGAACTATTCGGTAGTCGCGCTTGAGGCCCTGTTCGGCACCCCGCTTGCCATCGGCAACGCCGCGCTCACCAGCCACCTCCTCTTCACCGCCGTCGGCGTGCTGGCGGGCGGACTCCTCGTTGCCCGCATCTCGAACCACGGCGCCTTCGCGGCCGTCGGCTTATGCGTGACCTGCCTCGCCGTGGGCCTGGTCGGGCTGGTCGAGCTTGGAACCGCCACGCTCATCCTTGTCATGGGCATCGGCGGCTTTGCCAACGGCGTCATTATGCCCTCGCGAGACATGTTGGTGCGCGCGGTGACGCCACCCGGTTCGTTCGGCACGGTGTTCGGGTTCGTGACCACCGGCTTCAACATTGCCGGCGTCGCCTTCCCGCTCGTGTTCGGCGCATTGATGGACCGGGGCAGTCCGCGCGCGATCTTTCTGGTGTCGGCCGCCTTCTGCCTGTTGTCGATCGCCGCGGTCATCGGGGGCCGTCGGCGGTGATTGCCGGCTGAGGCGGGCGCGCTAGAATTGGACGGGCTGAAGAGGCTGGCGAGGCCGGAGAACCGCGATGAATCTGCGATCGCTGGGATATGTAGGGCTGCGGGCCAAGAGCCTGGAGGATTGGGCACAGTATGGTACCCGCCTCCTCGGCATGCAGCTCGTCGACAGGACGCGCTCGACGCTGGCGCTGCGGATGGACGACCGCAAGCAGCGTGTCATCGTTCATGCCGATGGCGGCGAAGGGGCGGCGTTCTTCGGCTTCGATGTGGCCGATGCAGCGGCGCTCGACGCATTCGCTGGGCGTTTGGAGCGCGCCGGCGTCAGGCTCGCACGCGGCACCCGCGCGCTCGCCGAGGAGCGCTGCGTTAGCGACCTGATCGTCTTCTCCGACCCGGCCGGCAACCGGCTCGAGGTCTTCCACGGCGCGCAGGCGGCAAGCGAGCCCTTCCAGCCGGGGCGCGCCATCTCGGGCTTTCGCACCGGGCCGCTCGGCATGGGCCACGTTGTGCTGACCGCCGAGCGCCTCGACGACCTCGTGCCGTTCTATTGCGACGTCCTCGGCTTCCGTCTGAGCGACTACTTTCTGCAACCGGTGAAAGTCTACTTCTTCCACCTCAACCCGCGCCATCACACGCTGGGCATTCTCGAATCCGGCAAATCCGGCATCCATCATCTGATGGTGGAGACCTGCTTCCTCGACGACGTCGGACAGGGCCACGACCTCGCGCTCGCCACGCCGGAGTTGATCGGCCAGTCGCTCGGTCGCCACGTCAACGATCACATGATTTCGTTCTACACCTACAACCCGTCCAACTTCCTGATCGAGTACGGCTGGGGCGGTCGCTCGATCGACCCGGACAACTGGACGCCGAAAGAGGTCGTGGAAGGGCCCAGCCTATGGGGGCACGAGCGCGCCTGGCTCACGCCGGAGGGACGCGCGCAGGCACGGGCGTTGCGCCTAGGGGTCGCGCAGGAAGGACTGCGCATTCCGCTCGACGTCATGGACGGCAACCACACGATCGCGCCCGGCACGTGCGCGCTGTGGGACTGCATCAGCGAAGCGCGCAAGCGCGGCTATGCCTAGCCGCGCGCGGGCCGGGATCGGAGGCTGGACCGTGGCGTGCGGAGCGCCTATATCGCCGTTGCAAGCCGCACGGAGGCCGCACGACGCCTGGTGTTCGTGCACGGCGTGGCCGGTGGGGGATAGTTCAACGGTAGAACAGCGGACTCTGACTCCGTTAATCTAGGTTCGAATCCTAGTCCCCCAGCCACCCAGTGCCGTCTCTGCGCTGTGATTTCCCGCCATGTGAGAACTGCCGACAGTTCCGCGGGTTAGGCCGGAGCGGCGCGGTCTCTGGTCGGCGAGCGGGGCAATTTCGTTCCCGAATCGGCG
This sequence comes from Xanthobacteraceae bacterium, assembly GCA_036514935.1. Taxonomy (GTDB): domain Bacteria; phylum Pseudomonadota; class Alphaproteobacteria; order Rhizobiales; family Xanthobacteraceae; genus DATBWJ01. The sequence continues at coordinate 436 of DATBWJ010000288.1, read as the reverse complement.
CCCTTGCGGCGCCGGTCTCTGCCGTGAGTTTTTCAATTTCCGTTTCCGCAGGCTCGGCGTGCCGGAGACCGGTTTGTGTTTCGGCATGGAATAAGGACCCCGTTTTCGGGGTGATCGGCATCCAATCGGGACCCCGGGGCTGAGGGTCCACACTGGCTTCCATGATTCTGGGAGCCGAGGTTGGGATGCTGATTGTGGAGACGATTGCGAAGATCCGCCGCGCGTTTTTTGTACAGGGCAAGTCGATCAAGGCGATCTGTCGTGAGTTGAGAGTTTCACGGAAGGTCGTACGGAAGGTTATCCGATCGGAGGCGACCGAGTTTCGCTACGAGCGAGAGGCGCAACCGCTGCCGAAGATTGGGCCGTGGCGGGACAAGCTCGATCAAGTGCTGTTGGCGAACGAAGGGAAGGCGGCGCGTGAACGTCTGACGCTGAT
>DATBWJ010000287.1:0-3392 GCA_036514935.1 Xanthobacteraceae bacterium | reverse complement strand
GGTGGCCGCGGCATCGCCGCGCGGCCGTCGGCGCGCGCACGCTGTGCCCGCCGTTGCGCGAAAGCTTCCCCACGCCAAGGCACGTTCATCGAAAAAAGTGCGGCCGGCTCCTGGGGGAGAGCCGGCCGCGCGCGAACCCGGTCTGGGGACGGGGAGGGGTGGGGACATGACCGGGGCCGCGAAACTCCTTCAGCGCGAGGTGGCGGTGGCGACGGCGGGGCGCGGATCGCCGAGCGTCACCCAGGTGTTGGGATCGCTCTGCGACTGGCGTTTGACGAAGCGGTAGCCGGTGTCGGACCACAGCAGGATCTGATCATTCTGGTTGTCGAGCACGAACTCGCCCTTGTCGGTCCTGACCGTCAGCACGGCGTGTCCGTCGCCCTTCTTGTCGCGCACCACGGTGATGAGGAGCGCCTCGCGCGGCCATCCCGCCTCGATCAGCATGCGGCGCTTGAGCAGCACGTAGTCCTCGCAGTCGCCGTAGCCGTCATCGGGATACGACCACTTCTCCACCACGCCCCAGTGATCGAGGTCGGTGATGGGCTTGATGTTCTCGTTGACCCAGGTGTTGGTGCGCACGAGGCCGCGCCAGGCCTGCAAGGTCATCACGACGTCGCGCGGCGCGCTGCGCGCGCCCGCGCATTCGTGCGGGCTCGCGGTGCAGAACTCGATCCAGCCGATCGGCGCCGGCGCGGTGTTCTCGACGGCGGCGTAGAGCATGCGTTCGGGACCTGCCCTCGCAGGCACGACGCACAGCGCCAGCGCGGCGAGCACCGCGGCCACCCTGCGTCCGAGCTTTGGCTGTGACAAGGACATCGTGACCCCTCCCGTCGTAGCGAGGTCACAGTTCTCACAAAGACTTTGCGTTGCCGCTAAGTGGAAGCGGCCGATTTGATTAAAATTCTCATCGAATTGTGCGAAAATCCCGCGATCATTTGATGAAATGCCGCATCAAATGCGAGCGACGACGATTTTGCTAAAACTTGCGCCTTGCCGGCCTACCGCACGGCAGAGCCGGCAAAATCTCCCTCGCCGGCGCCGCGCTCAGGGGGCCTTTGCCGGCCCGCGTCCGCCGCCTGCGGGCGGCCAGCCCAGCAAGGCGCGGGTCTCGCCGGCCCGCGCCGGGTGCTTGCCCGCCGCGACCGCGTTTACCGCTCGGTGAGGTTCTCTTCGAGAAAGTCCGGGTGCTGGAGACGCGTGAACTCGACGGCGAAGCCGTCGTCGAGATGGCGCACCACCCGTCCTTGCAGCTTGCCGATGCCGACCAGCATGCCGATCGCGGGCTTGGAGTCGCTCGCGATGGCGGCGCCCGATTGCGAGGCGTCGATGATGCGGCAGGTGAGATTGACGCCGTTCGGCATCACCACGGTGGCAACCGGCCTGCGCAGCACAACGCGGCCATGGCGGCGATCTTCCGCCAGGTTGAGGATATCGCGGTTGGCGAGCCAGGTGAGCTGGGCGGCCAGCTTGTCGCGCTTGCGCTCGGTCGCGGAGACCTTTATCGCAAAGCCATTGTCGAACAGCCGCGTGATGATGCCTTCCAGGCGGCCGACATGGTCGATGTAGGCAACGACGCGCTCGCCCTCGCGGCCGCGCACCGGCACGATCATCGCGATGTCGCCCGGCGACATGTTGATGACCTGGCAGGGAAATTCGCGCCGGTCCTCCAGCATGTAGCGGCCCAGCAGATCGACGCGCACGCGCTGGAAGCGGCGGCGTTCGTCGTTGAGCGGCAGCGGAGTCGGCCGGGATTGCGCCAATGGCATGGCAATTTCCTGGACGGTTCGCCGCGCAGCTTAGAGCGCCGAAGTTAACGTGGCGTTAGGAATCGAGCGTCGCGGGCGGGATCAGGAACGTCCGCCGTCGTAGATGGTCACGCCCCTGAGCGCCGCGATGCCGGGGCCCGCCGTCTCCTCGGGATCGACCGCGCACGCCGCCGCCGGGCCGAGATAACGGCGCGCGCCGAGCGAGAGCGCTCGCACCGGTTCAAGCCCGAGCCAGTGTGGCGCCGCCAGAGGGGCCAATAGCCCTATAAGGCGTTGATCGAGCTGGCCGCGGTGATAGAGCGGCAGCAGCAGCAGTTCGAGTTCGACCCGCCCTTCGCTGGTCGTGCCGGCAACGCCGGCGACGACGCCGACCGCCTCCAGCGCCACCGTCATGCCCAGCTCGCGGATTTCCGCGCGTTCGGCCTCCTGCCACAACTCTACGAAGGACGAACTTTTGAGCTCCCGGCAGAACAGCGCGCACAGGCGCGTGCCGGCGAGCCGGAACTCCAACTCGTGGCCGAGACCGAGCGTGAGGATGAAACTGTGGGCGAGCACGTTGCGGATAGCCCCCGGCTCGATCTCGTGGCGTTCGGGCGCCGGCCGCGTGCCGCGGCGTTCGTTCCAATAGGCGAACAGCTCGCGGGTCATCGGATGCTTCATGGTCGCGCCTTTCTCGCCACGATCGCGCCGCGCCTCGAGCGTTTCGGATCGGGACACCCTGCGCCTGCGGGCCTGCAGGCACTGCCGGATGAGCACGGGGCATGCCCACGGCGCCGCCTTGCGCGCGCACCACGCCGGCACGACCAATTAGGGTTAACGATCGGTTGACATTGGCGCCGCGCGGGCGCGCGCCTAGGGTGGCGTCATGGTTGCCGGCCACCGCCCGGCGGGGCGGCGGCCGAGCTTGGAGCTTCGGGGAGGCGCGGGACACGACCGGCGCCACACGGCGTCAGAGCATCGTGCACGACGCGCGGCGGGGAGGGCCTTTGGCCCTCCCCGGCTTTTTTCGTCACCCCGGCGTGCTGCGCCGCGCCGTCTCAATTTGGCGCAGGCCGAGCATCGCCGAGGCGGCGGGCCATCGCCCGATGCTCGGCCGCTTGCCCTCGGCGATCGGCACCCTTATGTCGGCTGCGCACCCCGGATTTCGCGTGTGAAGCCCTCCGAACCGATCTTCAACGTACCCCCGGTCGTGGTCGCCGTGATTGCGGCGCTCGCGCTCGTTCATGCTGGGCGCGTTTTCCTGCTGACGCCGGAGGAGGATCTCGAGTTTTTGCTGCAGTTCGCGTTCATTCCCGCGCGTTATGAGGCTTCGCTTGTTGCGGGCGCCGCGTTTCCAGGCGGGTTGGCGGCGGAGATGTGGACGTTCTTCACCTATGCGCTCATTCACGGCGACGCGGTCCATCTCGCGCTCAACTCGATCTGGCTTCTGCCGTTTGGGACGGTGGTTGCGCGCCGGCTGGGGCCGGTGCGCTTTCTGGTGTTCTTCGCGGCGACCGCGGCCACCGGCGCGGCAGCGCATCTTGCGACCAATTTCGGCGCGGTCTTTCCGATGGTCGGCGCTTCGGGGGCGATTTCCGGGTTCATGGCGGCCGCCAGCCGCTTCGCCTTCCAGCGCGGCGGGCCGCT
>DATBWJ010000286.1:0-3495 GCA_036514935.1 Xanthobacteraceae bacterium | reverse complement strand
TACGCCGCAGAAAATGCGACAAAATGCAAGAAGCTGGAGCACGATCCGATTCGACTCAAACGGATCATGCTCCAGCCGGAACAGCCGGCTTATTGCTTGGCCTTCTCGTAGGGATAGATCACGTTGCCGGTCTTGAATTCGGCCGGCGTGAGGATGGATTGCGTCGCCATGCCCTTGAACTGCTCGATGTCGTTGCCCTTCACGCCGTGATACTGGACCTGCAGCATGCGCGAGGCGGTCCACTCGCCGTTCGCGCCAAACGCCACCGGCCCCATGATCGTGCTGAACTTCGCCTTGTGCATGTAGTCGGCGAGCTTGCCGTCGTCGAGCGTCTTGGCGCCCGCGATTGCGTCGCCGAACAGTTGGATATAGGCGTAGCCCCACGTGCCCGTGTAATAGCCGAGCGGATCGACGCCTTCCGCCCCGGCGCGGGCCTGGTACTTCCGGAGGAACTCGTTGACACCGGGGAACTCCAAGGTCTTGGCCGGCACCCAGGTCTCGTAGTTCACGATGCCGTTGAGCAGGGGACCGAGCTGCCGCTTGAACACCGTCGCCTGCAGGCCGACCATCGCGCCGCCGAGCATCTTGGGCTTGAAGCCGACTTCGTTGATGGCCTTGAGCATGCCGACCGAGTCGAGCGGATACGAGCAGAACACCGCCAGTTCGGGGTTGGTCGCCTGGATCGCCCGCACGACCGGCGTGAAATCGGGGGTGGTCGGCGGGTAGGTCTTGTCATAGACGATCTTGAGCCCGGCCTTCTTGGCGTTTTCGCGTGCGCCCTCGCACACGTTGCGCCCGAATTCGGCGTCCGCAGTGGCAAGCGAGATCGTCTGCGGCTTCGGCGTCTGCGCCATTGCGATCTCGAAGAAGCCGGCGGTGAAGGCAGGCCGCGGGACCGGCCCGGTCGGGATCATCGAGAAATAGCGCCCGTACTTGAACTCGTCGTTGATGCCGGTCCCGAACAGGCTGAGAAAAACCTTGTTCTTCTGGATGGCGACCGGCATCGCCGGCGCGATCTGGGCGCTGGCGTAGGGGCCGACGACCAGCTCGACCTTGTCGACGTCGATGAGCTTGGTGTAGATGCCCGGCACCGTCGCGGGGTTCGATTGGTCGTCGTAATAGATGAGCTTGACCGGACGGCCGAGCAGCCCGCCCTTGGCGTTGATTTCCTCTTCCCAGATCTTCATGCCGAGCAGCGCCTGCTTGCCGTTGGGCGAGAGCGGGCCGGTGAGCGCCATCGCGAACCCGATCTTGATCGGCTCACCGGACTGCGCTGCCGCGCCGTTCGACAACAGGGCAGCCGCCGCAACGGCGAGCAGCCCGAAACCTACACGCTTGAGCATGTGCCTTCCTCCCTGGTGGCTGACACGTCGAACTATTTTATGCGCAATCGTCGCCGGCGCGCCAGGGGCGTTTTTGCTGCCCTTGATCGCCCACTCGTCCCACCGCAGCGCCCACCCGCGCACGGTGCAGCGCCCCGCAATCCCACGGCTAGGCCGCGAGCCCGCCTTTTTCCTCGACGAAGCGGGCGATCTCGGCGACGCCCTGGCCGGCGCGCAGGTTGGTCATGACGAACGGCCGCGTTCCCCGCATGCGCCTGGCATCGCGCGCCATGATTTCCAGCGAGGCGCCGACATAGGGGGCAAGATCGATCTTGTTGATGACGAGCAGGTCCGAGCGCGTGATGCCCGGCCCTCCTTTCGAGGGGATCTTGTCGCCCGCCGCCACGTCGATCACGTAGATGGTGAGGTCGGCGAGCTCGGGCGAGAATGTCGCCGCCAGGTTGTCGCCGCCCGACTCGATGAGGATGAGATCGAGGGCCGGGAATCTCGCCCGCATCTCAGCCACCGCCGCAAGGTTGATCGAGGCATCCTCGCGGATCGCGGTGTGCGGGCAGCCGCCCGTCTCCACGCCCACGATGCGCTCGGCGGCGAGCGCCCCGGAGCGCACAAGGTATTCGGCGTCCCACTTGGTGTAGATGTCGTTGGTGATGGCGGCAATTTCGTAGCGCGCGCGCAGGTGCTTGCACAGCGCGTCCATCAGCGCGGTCTTGCCCGAGCCGACCGGCCCGCCGATGCCGACGCGCAGGGGACCGTGGGGACTCTTCATCATCAACTCCTGAACAGCCTGGTGTATTGCGTCTCGTGCCGCATGCTGGCGAGATCGGCGCGAAAGGCCGCGCCGCCGACTTCATCGAGCGGGGTGATCAGCGCGCGCGCGGCCGCCGCGTGGACGCTCGGTTCGAGCATGGCCAGCACGCGCTGGCCGTCGCTCTGCCCGAGCGGGATCAGCCGCAGGCCGGCCGAAATCATGTTCGCCGTCAATGCGTGCAGAAACGCCTGCAGCGCCGGCGCAAGCGCGAGATACTGGCCGGCTGCTGCTACCCCGACGGCCACCGGGTAGGCGATCGGTCCGTCCCACTCCGCGCACAGCCGCTCAAGCGCCGCGCATGGCCAGGCTGCGCGCGTCGCCGCCACGAACGCGCCGCCCTGCGCGGTGGTCTCGAGGTGGCGCTCCTTCGAGGGCGCGAAGGCCGCCGCGAGCTCGGCCACCGCGCGCAGCGAATCGTCATCGCGCAAGGCCGCGCGATGCGCGTGGGCGAAGAATACGGCGTCGCAGAACCCGCTTCCATGCGCGATCACGGTTGCGAGCCAGCGCTTGAGCGAGGCGGCGTCCTTCACGTCGCCCGCCTCCACCGCCCATTCGAGCCCACTCGAATAGGAGAACGCGCCGACCGGATAGGCCGGCGACAGCCACGCCATCAGGCGGTAGAGGGCGCCGGCGCCCAACACGCCGACCTGCTCCGTCTCCGCGTTGGGGAGAGGGGTCGGATGAGGGGTTTGACCGTCATTGCAAGGAGCGCGCAAGCGCGACGAAGCAATCTTGTTCGGTAGTCCCGACCCGGAGATTGCTTCGCTCCGCTCCGCTTCGCTCGCAATGACACAATCCCCCTCACCCGGCCTCGCTTCGCTCGGCCGACCTCTCCCCCCAGGGGAGAGGTGAGGACCAGTCGCCCCAGAACGCGGGGAGCGATGACGCTTGGCCGGCGCCTTACCCCGCAGCGAAGCGCTCTTGCGGTTAGGCGCCATGTTCGTGCTCATGGTGCCCATACGCGCCGCTCTCCGGCTCGAACGGCGCGTCGATCGGGGTCAGGTCGGCGCCGAGGGCCTTCAGCATGTCCTCCAGCACGTGGTCGCGCCGGATGCGCAGTTTCTCGCCCATGACCTGCACCTCGGCGTGGCGGTTGCCGAGGTGCCAGGCGAGCCGCACGATGTCGTGCTTGCGCGCGGTCGAGACTTCGACCAGCGGCGCGCGCTTGCCGGCCACCTGCACGATGGCGCCGTCGTTGAGCACGAGGCCATCGCCCTCGCGCAAGGCGACCGGCTTTTCGAGGTCGAGCAGCACCTGCGTGCCCTTCTCGCCCGTGAGCACGATGCGCCGGCGCGGCCGCTCGTCGGCGTCGAGCACGACGCGGTCGATGGCGGAGGCGGGGGG
>DATBWJ010000285.1:0-9339 GCA_036514935.1 Xanthobacteraceae bacterium | reverse complement strand
TTGCGGCGCTTGCCACCATCGCGGGGGCCGTCGCGGTCGGCGCCTACCCGATCGCCCGCCGGCTCACGCGGCGCCTGGAGCGCCTCAAGGCAGGTGTCGAGCAACTCGGGCAAGGCGACCTGTCCGCCCGGGTGCCGGTGGAAGGCAACGACGAGGTGGCCGCGCTCGCGCAGAGCTTCAATCGTGCCGCCGGCCGCATCGAGGAGTTGATGCGGGCCCACAAGATGCTGCTTGCCAATTGCTCGCATGAGCTGCGTACCCCCCTCACGCGCATCAACATGGCGTTGACGAGGAGCCTCGATTCTCAGGAACGCGACCAGGTCAAGGCCGACATCGCCGAACTGGACCAGTTGATCGGCGAGATTCTGCTGGCGAGCCGGCTCGACGCGATCCGCGCACCCGACCGCTGCGAGGAGATCGATCTTCTGGCGCTTGCGGCGGAAGAGGCGGCGCGGGACGCCATCGCCGTCGAGGGCCGACCCGTGCTTGTGCGCGGCGACCGCGCTCTGCTGCGACGCATGGTCCGCAATCTGATCGACAACGCGCGCCGCCACGGCGCCGACGCCGCCCCCGAGGTGCGCGTCGGGCCTGAGGACCACGTGGGCGTGGTCGAGGTCCGCGACCACGGACCGGGCGTCCCCGAAGGCGAGCGCGACAAGATTTTCGAGCCGTTTTACCGATCGGCAGGATCAACCGAGACCGGCAAGGGCAGCGGCCTCGGTCTGGCGCTTGTGCGCCAGATCGCTCGGCACCACGGGGGCGACGTTGGGTGCCGGCCGGCCGATGGCGCAGGCACGATCTTCCGCGTCGCCTTGCCCGCGACGGGTCCGACCGAGCCCGCGGGTTGACCCGCGCAATTCTCGCCCCGCCGGTGGCCGAGGTGCCCTTGCGCGGACGGGCGTTTTCGACCATGTGCCGAGTCGCAAGACAAGGGAGCCCCGCATGAGCGCTGAGCCCAGGCGCATCGGCCTCGGCATCGAGGCAAAACCGCACGCCTACGATCCGATCGCCCATCCCGAGCTCTTCGAGGGCGTGCTTGCCCGCCGCACGCTCGCCTTCTTCATCGACGTGATCATCATCCTGGCGCCGATCGTGCTGGCGGCCATGTTCATTTTCCTGTTCGGACTGGTCACCTTCGGCTTCGGCTGGGCGCTGTTCTGGCCGCTGCATGCGGCCAGCATCATCTGGGCGCTGCTCTACTACGGATTTACGCTCGGCAGCCCGGCCTCCGCCACCATCGGCATGCGCGTGATGGAGATCGAGCTGCGCACCTGGTACGGAGCGCCGGGCTATTTCGTGCTCGGGGCCGTGCACGCGATCTTCTATTGGCTGAGCGTCTCGGCGCTCACGCCGTTTGTGCTGGTGGTGGGCTTCTTCAACAGCCGGCGCCGCCTCTTGCACGACATCCTGCTGGGCACGGTCGTCATCAACAAGCCGACGCGCGCGGCGGCCCTTGCCGAAGGGGCGTGAGCGCGCCAAAAAGGCCTTTGACGCACCGGCCTCGGCACGCAATGCTCGGGCGGTGACGATCGGGCAGGACCGCTCCGGGTGACGCAGCATTCACGCAATACGCCGCAGTTCTACCTCACGGCGCCCTCGCCGTGCCCCTATTTGCCGCGCCGGGAGGAGCGCAAGGTGTTCACGCATCTCGTCGGAGAGCGCGCCCCCGATCTCAACGACCTGCTCACCCACGGCGGCTTCCGTCGCAGCCAGTCCATCGCCTACCGGCCGGCGTGCGAGACCTGCCGCGCCTGCGTGTCGGTACGCGTGATCGTCGAGGAGTTCCGCCCGAACCGCAATCTGCGGCGCATCATTGCCTGCAACTCGGACATCATCGGCGACATGCGGGTCGCGGCCGCCACCTCGGAACAATATTCGGTGTTCCGCGCCTATCTCGATGCCCGCCACCGCGACGGCGGCATGGTCGATATGACCATGCTCGACTACGCCATGATGGTCGAGGACAGCCACGTGGAGACCCGCATCGTGGAATACCGCCGGCGCGGGCCGGACAGCGGCTTCAACGGCCGCGGCGCCGGCGATCTCGTCGCGGTGGCGCTCACCGACGTGCTGAGCGACGGCCTGTCCATGGTCTATTCCTTCTACGAGCCCGACGCTGCCGTGCGTTCGCTCGGCTCCTTCATGATTTTGGATCACATCGCCCGCGCGCGCCGCATGGGTGCCGCCTACGTCTACCTCGGCTACTGGGTGAACGGCTCGCGCAAGATGGACTACAAAGGCCGCTTTCTGCCCCAGGAGCGCCTGACCGCCGACGGCTGGAAGCGGGTCGATCGCTGAGCGGACGCACTCAGCCTAACGCGAAGTCGGCAAGCAACTTGATATTGAGCGCGATGATGGTCGCGGCAATCACGGCCGCCGCCGCGCTCAGCCAGCGCGGGGCGACCAGTTCGCCCATCTTGCGGCGATCGGCGGTGAACAGCACCAGCGGCACGACCGCGAACGGAAGCTGCAGGCTCAGCACGACCTGGCTCAGGATGAGGAGCCGCGCTGTGCCCTGTTCGCCGTACCAGATGGTCACCACCGCGGCCGGCACGATGGCGATCGAGCGCGTCATCAAGCGGCGCGCCCACGCCGGCAAGCGAATGTCGAGGAATCCCTCCATCACGATCTGGCCGGAGAGCGTCGCCGTCACCGTCGAGTTGAGACCGCAGCACAAGAGCGCGATCGCAAACAACGTTGGTGCCATGGTGGAGCCGAGCAGGGGTGCCAGGAACGAGTAGGCCTGGTCGAGCTCGGCGACGTCGGTCTTGCCGGTGTGGTGAAAGGTCGCCGCGGCGAGAATGAGGATCGAAGCGTTGATGGTGAGCGCGAACATCAGCGCGATGGTCGAATCGATGGTCGCGAGCTTGATCGCCTCGCGCCGGTCGTCGAGGCTCTCGCCGAACCGGCGCGTCTGAACCACGCCCGAGTGCAGGTAAAGATTGTGCGGCATCACCGTGGCGCCAAGGATGCCGAGCGCGATGTAGAGCATGTCGGGATTGGTGACGATCTCGGTGGTCGGCGCGAAGCCGCGAATGACCGCGCCCCACTCGGGATCCGCCATCGCGATCTGAATGGCAAAACTGGCCGCGATGACGCCTAGCAGCGTGACGATCACGGCCTCGATCCAGCGGAAGCCGAGGTTCTGCAGCCACAGCACCACGAACACGTCGAGCGCGGTCAGGATCACGCCGACCTCGAGCGGGATTCCGAACAGCAGATTCAGGCCGATGGCGGTACCGATGACCTCGGCGAGGTCGGTGGCGCAGATCGCGATCTCGGCCAGCACCCACAGCGGCAGTGCCAGCGGGCGTGGAAAGGCGTCGCGGCACGCCTGCGCCAGATCGCGCCCCGCCCCGATGCCGAGCCGCGCGCACAGCGCCTGCAGGATGATCGCCATGATGTTGGACAACAGCGCGACCGTCAGCAGCGCGTATCCGAACTTTGATCCGCCCGCGAGCGAGGTCGCCCAGTTGCCGGGGTCCATGTACCCGACCGCCACCAGGTAGCCTGGCCCCAGGAACGCGAGCAGGCGCCGCCACAGGGAGCCGGTCGGCCGCGTAGCCACCGAGCCGAACACCTCTGCCAGCGACGGTGTCCCGCGTACTCGCCGCCAGCCCGGGGGCGATGCCAGTGCTTCGTGCGGCGGCGCCGGCTGCAACATGTAATCTCCCGATGCGGGACCGGCGCGAAATCGCCCCAGTCCCAAATTGGCCCTTATCATCCCGTCGGTTGCGCCGATCTAACTGCAAATAAGTCGCAATTGCAAGAGATTCCGTCCGAAGCTCGACCTTGATCCGCGGTGGCAGCGATAACGTGATGCCGGCCCAACGAGGTCGCGCGGGTGCCGCGCGCCCGTTGCCCACGTGGCGCTAAAACCATGACGGCGCTCCTTGAGCGAGCGTTCATTCACTACCAACAGCCGAAGCTACTCGTCACCGCCGTCCGCTACCCGCCAGGGGCGGCGTCATCGTCAGATCATGCGGCGGAGCACATCGTTCTTCTTGACGAAGTGATGCCGCAGGGCGCCGGCGATATGGACCACCACTAGCGCCGCGAGGAAGTAGGAAAGCACCAGGTGCGTTTCCTCGATCAGAGCGCGGGTCTCCCGATCGACTCCCGCGACGAGCGGTGGCAGCCGCAGACCGAGCAGGTCACGGTCCATCGGCGTGCGAAAGGTTCCGGCGATGGCCCATCCGGACACCGTGGCCGCCGCCATCAGGACATAGAGGCCGGCATGGCCAAGCTGCGCGGCGAGGCTCTCCCACCGGGAAAGGTCCTTCGGCAAATCCGGCACGACATGGACCCAGCGCCACAACAGCCTCAGCACGAGCAGCGCGAGGAAATCGTAGCCGAGCGCGGAGTGCCATGCGTAATTGGCGAGCCGATCTGGGCGCGCCGTCATGTGCGTCATCCACCACCCATGCACGAGCAGCACCACGATAGCGGCGGCCGCGATCCAGTGCAGCGCCTTGGCCGGCCAACCCCACGCCGCACTCGTGTTGCGTATCATACCGCCGTTCTCGACGCTCAGGCCGTGCTCCGATGCAAGATTAGGGTGCGGAGCGTGCCGCGGATTGACCAAGGTCAAGCTGGCGTCATGCGCCGTCGGCGACAGCGAGCGCACGGCAACTGACAATCATATGCAGGCAAGCAAGAAACCGCCCTCGACCTGACGTTCAGGAGCGGCGCGCACTGCGTCTCCACGCGCGCTCAGCGCCGCCGGCTGCGGCGACACTGCCGACGCGCGGCGAAAATGTTACGAGAGCGGTTCGATGCGCGCGATCTTGACGTATTCACCCCAAGCCTTGATGTCCTTGAGGAGCAGCTCTTTCAGCATCTGCGAATTGCCGGGGAACGGATCGCTGCCGAGATTGGCCAGGAACTGAACGGTCTCGGGGTCGATGGCGATCTTGTTGAACAGCGTTTCGAGCCTGTCGAGGATGGGCTTCGGCGTGCCCTTCGGCATGTGCACCGACCACCACGCGATGATGTCCGAGTTCCCGATCCCTTGCTCGGCGGCGCTTGGAACGTTGGGGAGCGCCTTGAACCGTTCTTTCGAAGTCGTGGCAAGCGCGCGCAGCCTGCCGGACTTGATGTGCGCGGCCGATGTCACCGGATCGAGATGCGAGAAGGCGATGTTGCCTCCCCACAGGTCGTTCAGCATGGCGCTCGCCTCCTTGTATTTCACCTCGACCGTCTTCAGGCCGAACTGGGCCTTGTAAAGCTCGCTGCTGACCAGGCCGGTGTTGGCGACCGACCCATACGAGCCCTTGTCGCCCTTCTCCTGCAGGTGCTTGGTGAGGTCGGCCACCGACTTGTAGGGGCTGTCGCCGGAGACGATCAGAAGGAATGGGAGCTTCGACAGCGTGGTGACGTGCTCGAAGTCATTGACCGGGTCAAACGGCAGCTTCTTGAACAGGTGAGAGGCTGCGGCGAGGAAGGAACTGCCCGGTGCGACGAACAGCGTGTAGCCGTCCGGCTTGGATCTTGCGACATATTCCGTCGCGATGTTGCCGAATGCGCCGACCTTGTTTTCGGTGATCACGGTCTTGCCGATGAGTTCCTGCAGCTTCTTGTTGTAGAAGCGCACGAAAATGTCGGCACCGGTGCCGGGCGGAAACCCGCAGATCGAGTGAATCTCGCGCGAGGGCCAGGCATCTTGCGCAAACGCAGCTTGCGAAGCGTAAGGCAGAGCCAGCGTCGCGGCGGCAGCCGAACGCAACATCTCTCGACGTGACAACATGATCTTCTCCCTTGAAAGCTTGGTGCCCGTTATTGTTGGCCGGTCTAGTGTGGTGGTTCAGAAGTTCCCTTCCACATTGCAGCGAGTCCAACAAGGGAACTTCTGAACCAAAACCACACTAGAATCATAGCTTGCTAGTGTCCTTTCGAATCCGAAATTCGCTATCGAGCGTGCCGGGAGGTAAAGCGAATTTCGGATTCGGGACACTAGGCTCAACCCATCTTGCCGCCCTCGGCGGGCGGAAACAAGGCTCTTGCCGCCGGCGTGCGCCGGCGCGCGCTGCGGGATGATGCTGCAACGGGCTCAGGCAAACCTGTTGCTGCGCGGGAATCCCCTGGGCGCGAGCCGCCCTGCTGCGGCGCGGTCGCCGCGCCAGCCGGCCAGGTCCTTGAGCGAAAGCGAGAAAGAACGGCCCGCGGAATCGACCCAAGACAGCCCCTCTTTTGCGCTGAACGTCTTGATGTCGGAGAGGCCGCCGTCGCGGTAGCGCTGCAGGCGGACGCCGCGCCCGCGCGCCATCTCCGGCACCTGCGCGAGCGGGAAGATCACCACCTTGCGGTTGTCGCCGATGGCCGCGACCAGGTCGCCCTCAACCGGCGTGAGTGCGCGCGCCTGATCTCCGGCATTCAGATTGAGCACCTGCTTGCCCTTGCGCGTATTGGCGAGGCATTCGTCCTCGCTGACGACGAAGCCATAGCCGTGCCGACTGGCGAGCAGAAACTTCCGTCCGCCGGCGTGGGCGAGGACCGCCACAAGCTCCGCATCCTGTTCGAGATCGAGAAACAGCCGCACCGGCTCGCCGTGCCCGCGTCCGCCTGGCAGCTTCGCGACCTCGATGGTGTAGAAACGCCCGTTGCTGGCGAATATCAGGCACTTGGAGGTCGTCTCGGCGGGCAAGGCGAACCTCAGCGTGTCATCGGCCTTGAAGGCGACGCCCGACAGATCGGTGAGGTTGCCGCGCAACACCCTGATCCAGCCCTTGTCCGAAACGACGACCGTGACCGGCTCGCGCACGACCATCGCTTCCTCGATGGCGGCCTCGTCGTGCGCCGGCGCCTGCGCAAAACCGGTGCGGCGCTTGCCGAGCCGGGTACTTGGCGCGAACATCGCCTTCACGGCTTTGATTTCTTCCGCGATCTTCTGCCACTGCCGGCGTTCCGAACCCACGAGGTCTTGCACCGTCTTGCGCTCAGCGCGCAGATCCTTGTTTTCCTGGCGGATCTCCATCTCGTCCAGCCGGCGCAGATTGCGCAGCCGCATGTTGAGGATGGCGTCGGTCTGGACCTCCGACAGCTTGAAGCTGGTCATCAGCACGGGCTTCGGCTCGTCCTCCTTGCGGATGATTCTGATCACCTTGTCGAGGTTGAGATAGGCGACCAGATATCCGCCGAGCGCCTCCAGCCGATGCTCGATTTGCGTCAGCCGGTAATTCGAGCGCCGCAGCAGAACGTCGCGCCGGTGGGCGAGCCACTCGCGCAAAACCTCGGCGAGGCCGATCACCCTGGGGATGCGGCCCCTCACCAGCACGTTCATGTTGAGGGGCACGCGGGTTTCAAGCTCGCTGAGCTTGAACAGCGACTCCATCATCAGCTCGGGATCGACCGTGCGCGCGCGCGGCACGATGACCAGCCGGACGTCTTCTGCCGACTCGTCGCGCATTTCGGCGACCAGCGGCAACTTTTTCTGGTCGATCAGCTCCGCGATGCGCTCGACCAGGCGCGACTTCGCCACCAGCCACGGGATTTCGGTGACGACGATCTGGTAGGTGCCGTGGCCGGTGTCCTCCTTCTCCCAGTGCGCGCGCAGGCGGAACGAGCCGCGCCCGGTCGCGTAGGCTTCGGCGATGCTCTCGGGCGGGTCGACGATCACCCCGCCGGTCGGAAAATCAGGGCCCGGTACGTATTTCATGAGCGTGCGGCTGCGGGCGCCGGGATTGTCGATGAGGTGCAGGGCCGCCTCGCACAATTCGGCCGCGTTGTGAGGCGGGATCGCTGTCGCCATCCCGACGGCGATGCCCTGCGAGCCGTTGGCAAGTAGATTGGGAAAGGCCCCCGGCAGCACGACCGGCTCGCTCTCGCTGCCGTCGTAGGTCGGGCGGAAGTCGACGGCGTCCTCGTCGATTCCCTCGATGAGCAGCCGCGCGACCTCGGTCAGCCGCGCCTCGGTGTAGCGCATCGCCGCGGCATTATCGCCGTCGACGTTGCCAAAATTGCCTTGCCCATCGATCAGCGGGTAGCGCTGAGCGAAATCCTGCGCCAGGCGCACGAGCGCGTCATACACCGCCTGGTCGCCATGGGGATGGAACTTGCCGATCACGTCGCCGACCACGCGCGCCGACTTCTTGAAGGCGGCGCCGGGCTCGAGCCGCAGTTGCCGCATCGCGAAAAGGAGTCGCCGGTGGACGGGTTTCAGACCGTCGCGCGCATCCGGCAACGCCCGGTTCATGATGGTGGAGAGCGCATAGGCGAGATAGCGCTCCTCGAGCGCCTCGCGCAGCGCGATGTCGTGCGCCTGTCCCTCCGGCACCGGAATCACCTGTCTGCCCATAGCCGTTCGATATCGCCCTTGGAGGCTGCGGACAACCTCGCACGGCGCTCACACCCTGCGTTGCATCAGGACCAGCGAGTGCCCGACCAACTTTTGATCATGAACACGGGATGAACGCCGCAGCCATCAGATTTTCGAATTCGTTGCACTATCATGGCCGCGAGAATCGGCACGCCTGCGACTGGGCGTTCCGGTCCCTGTTCCCAAGGAGGACAACCATGCGCAAATGGTTCCTTGCCATCGCGGTGCTGGCCATGCTGCCGGCCGCCGCCCGCGCCGGCCCCCTGCCGACCGCGGCTGCTGACGGCATCCGTGCGGCGATCGAGGGGATTGACCTCGTGCAGCCGACAGCCTGCCGGCTGCGCTGGCGCTGCGGCCGGTACGGCTGCGGATGGCAGCGCGTGTGCTGGCGGCGGCCCATCTACGGCTATTACCACTACGCACCACGGCCGCGGCCCTCTTATCGCTACCGGTATTGGCATCGACGTTGGTGGTGATCCTTGGTCGGCCTGCATAGGCTGATAATTCGGCGGGGGTTAAGCAAAGGAGATTGACATGAAGGCTCTGTTGACGGCGGCGCTGGTCGCGCTGAGCGTTGGTCTGATCGACCCATCGACCGCCGTCGCGGCACCAGCCAGTGGCACCGCCCTCGCCCAGGTCGCCGCGGCCGCTGACGGGCTCACGCTGGCGTGGTGGGACCGCTATGGGCGCTGGCACCCAGACCGCCGCGTCGTGCGGCGACCTTATATGGCCGTGCCCCCTTATGTCGTGGTGCCACGCTGCCGAACGGTGCGCGTGTGCAACGCATTCGGCCGCTGCTGGTGGCAACGCCGCTGCTACTGATCAGCGCGCGCGACGAACCCCAGCCTCGGCGAGGCGACCTTCGCGGGCTAAAACGTCACGCCGCGCTCGGCAGCGCGCGTGCGATGGCAGCGATGAATTGCGCGCGCGCATCCGGCAGCGCCTGGCCGCGCGGCTCGAAGGCGTGGCGGGCCAGGAAGTAGCCGGTCAACGCAAAGCCGTCTGCGAGCTCGGCTGGCGTCGGC
>DATBWJ010000284.1:0-7429 GCA_036514935.1 Xanthobacteraceae bacterium | reverse complement strand
CCGCATTTCGCTGGCGCTCAATGCGGGCTACTTGCTGCGATAGAGCATGTAGCCCGGACTGAGCGGAGCGAAGTCCGGGAAACGCGTGCGCCGCGCGCAACGTCGATCCCGCATTTCGCTGGCGCTCAATGCGGGCTACTTGCTGCGATGGAGTGAGCCCACCGGAAATCATCCCGCTAGCTCGTCACGCTCGGCTGCCGCGCCGGCTCGCGCTCCTCGCCCCGCCGCCGCGACTTGCGCACGATGCCGCTCGTCGAGTGGCCAGGCACGAGTTCGACCAGAACGACCTCGCCGCCACCGGCCTCCACCACCGCACGGCCGACCACCTCGTCGATGCGATAGTCGCTGCCCTTGACCAGCACTTTTGGGCGAAGGCGCGTGATCAGCTCGATCGGCGTATCCTGCTCGAACACCACGACGAGGTCGACGGCCTCGAGCGCCGCCAGCACATTGGCGCGCGCATGGACGTCCTGGATCGGCCGCCCCTCGCCCTTGAGGCGACGGGCCGAGGCGTCGCTGTTGAGACCGACCACCAGGCGATCGCAGGCCTCGCGCGCCTTGGTGAGCACATGGACGTGCCCCGGGTGCAAGAGGTCGAAGCAGCCGTTGGTGAATCCGATGCGCAGATCCTGCCGGCGCCACTCTTCCACGCGCTCGTCGGCCAATGCCCAGTCGAACACGATTTTTTCCTCGGCCGCGCGGGCGGCGGCCGGCAACATGCGCGCGCGCAGCTCGGCGGCCGAGGCGGTGGCGGTGCCGCGCTTGCCGACCACCACCGAAGCCGCCGCGTTGGCGCAGCGCGCCGCCCATTCGAAGTCTCCGCCCGCGGCGAGCAGCGCGGCAAGCGTCGCCACCACGGTGTCGCCGGCGCCCGAGACATCGCGCACCTTGACCGGATAGGCCGGCACGTGCAGCGGCTCGCGGCCCTTGACGTGGAGCAGCATGCCGTCCTCGCTCAGCGTCACCAGCACGGCCTCGCTGCCGACCGCGCGCGCGAGCGCGGCTGCCGCCGCGCCGACGTCGGCAAGGGTTGCCACCGGCCGGCGCGTCGTCTCGCCGAGCTCCTTGCGGTTGGGGGTGATGACAGCGGCGCCGCGATAGACCTCGAAATCGACCGCCTTGGGATCGACGATCACCGGCTTGCCGAGCTTGAGCGCGGCATCGATCACCGCGCGGATGACGCGCGGCGTGAGCACGCCCTTGGCGTAGTCGGACAACACCAGGGCGCCGGCGCGCGGCAATGCCGCGCTCACGCGCGCGATGATCGCCGCCTCGATCTCGGCGGCGACCGGCGCTGCGAGTTCCCAGTCGGCGCGCAAGAGGTGGGTGGAATGGTGCTCGGAGACGAAGCGCACCTTGCGGGTGGTCGGACGCGAGGGATCGCGCACGAGGTGCGGCTCGATGGCGCCGGCGAACTCGCGCATGGCGGCGGCGATGAGCTCGCCGCTCTCGTCGGCGCCGATGACGCCGACGAAGACGCAGCGGGCGCCGAGGCTGACGATGTTGCGCGCGACATTGCCGGCGCCGCCGATCACCTTGTCCTCGCGCTTGACCGCGATGACGGGGGCCGGCGCCTCGGGTGAGATGCGCGAGACCTCGCCATAGACGAAGTCGTCGAGCATGAGGTCGCCCACGCAGATCACGGTCTGCTGGCGCACGCGCCCAAGGGCCTCTTCCAGCTTGAACATCCGCTCCCCCGCGCCAGATCAGCGGAACCGGTCGGGCCGGTCGAGAAATCCGCTCACGTAGCGCTTGACCGCCTCCTCCAGCTCCGTGAAGCCGCCATTATAGCCGGCGCGCGTGAGATTTTCGACCGACGCCTGGGTAAAGTATTGATAGCTGTCGCGAATCGTCTCCGGCATGGCAATGTATTCGATCTTCGGCGGCACCCCCAAGGCGGCGAACATGGCCGCGATCAGGTCGCGGAACGAGCGCGGCCGACCGGTGCCGACGTTGAATATGCCGGACACCGCCGGCGTCGCCTCCAACAGCCAGCGCACCACCGCCACCGCGTCCTCGACATAGATGAAATCGCGCAGTTGGTCGCCGTCCGCCACGCCCTCGCGGTGCGACTTGAACAGCCGCACCGGCCTGCCGCCCCTGGCGTCGTCGAAGCGCTTGGCGATCAGGCTCATCATCTCGCCCTTGTGGTACTCGTTGGGTCCGTACACGTTGAAGAATTTCAGCCCCGCCCATTGCGGCGGCATTTTCTCGCGCTTGGCGGCGCGCTCGGCCACGGCGAGATCGAACAGGTGCTTGCTCCAGCCATAAAGATTGAGCGGGCGCAGCCGCTTCAGCGCCGCCGGCCGCCAGTCGTCGGAAAAGCCCTCAGCGCCGTCGCCATAGGTGGCGGCCGAGGAAGCATAGATGAACGGCGTGGCCGTCTCGGTGCACCACGCCAACAGCGCCAGAGAGAGGCGGAAGTTGGTGTCGATGACGGCGTCGCCGTCGCGCGCGGTCGTCTCCGAAATGGCGCCGAGGTGAATGACGGCGTCGAGCTTGCGGCCGGCGAGCCAGCGGAAAAGGTCGGCGGGGGGGACGAAGTCGGCGAACTGGCGCTTCTGCAGGTTGCGCCACTTGCCGTCCTTGCCGAGCGTGTCGTTGACGACCACGTCGCTGCGGCCGGCCTCGTTGAGGCTCGCGACCACGTTCGACCCAATGAAACCGGCGCCGCCGGTGACCAGCAACATCTGCGCTTTCCTGGCTCGCCTCACCATTGCCTAACTCCGCCTCCCCGCGCAACACGCCGGCTGGACAGAGCGGCGGCGAAATGCCACCGGGTTTTCTTGATGGCGAGGAACGACGAGCGGAAAGCCGTGGAACCGATGCCGGGATTACCCGCATCGGCGGCGCAGAATTCGGGATCGGATCGCGCGATTACACCCGCAAAAATCGACCCGCGGCCGGTGCTGATCGTGCCCTATATGTGGATCGGCGACTTCGTGCGCTGCCATTCCGTCGTCGCCCTGCTCAAGGCGCAAGCCCCTGACCGGCCTGTCGATTTCCTCACGGTGGCCAACACTGCGCCCCTCCTCGACTACCTGCCGGGCGTGCGCAAGGGCATTGTGTGGGAATTGCCGCGCCGCCGCCTCGCTTTTGGCGAGCACCGCCGCCTGGCCGAGCGCCTGCGCGGGGAAGGCTACGGGCAGGCTTTGGTCATGCCGCGCACCTGGAAAGCTGCGCTCGCTCCGTGGCTTGCGGGCATTCCGCGGCGCACCGGCTACCTCGGCGAGGCGCGGCTCGGCCTCATCAACGACCTGCGCTTCGGCGAGCGGGGGCTGCCGCGCATGGTCGAGCGCTGCGCCGCGCTCGCTTTGCCGGCGGGGGCCGCGCTGCCGGCGCAGTGGCCGCTGCCGAAGCTGGCGGTGCCCGCCGCCGAGCTCGCGCGCTGGCGCCAGAACATGAACCTGGCGCCCGGCGGCCGCCCGGTCGTGGCGCTGGCGCCCGGCGCGGTAGGACCCTCCAAGCGCTGGCCGGCGGCGTATTACGGAGAATTGGCCGCGAGCCTGGCCGCAGAAACCGAAGTATGGGTGCTCGGCGGTCCCGCCGAAGCCGGGATCGCAGCCGACATTTCCGCGGCCTATCCCGGGGTGCGCAACCTCACTGGCAGCGACCTGCGCCAGGCCATCCTGGCGCTCGCCGCCGCCGATGTTGCCGTCTCCAACGACTCAGGCCTGCTGCACGTGGCCGCTGCCCTCGGCACGCCCACCATCGGCATTTTCGGCCCGACCAGCCCGTGGCACTGGGCGCCGCTCAATCCGCTCGCCGCCGTGGTGCAGGCCGACCTCGCGCTCGACTGCCGGCCCTGCCACAAGCCGGCGTGCCGGCTCGGCCATCACCGCTGCATGCGCGAGATCCCGGCCACGCGCCTGGGCGCGCTCGTGCGCCGGGTGCTGGAGAGCCCCGCAGCCTCGTGACTGGCCCTTTACGCCGGCGCGATCTTTTCCACCGCCGCCGCCACTTCTTCGACCGCGGGCACGCGTCCGTCGCCGCCGAGGACGGCGATCGGCCCCGACCCCACCGGGCCGGTCAGCGCCGGCTCGCTGGCGATGAAAATGGCAACGAGCGGCACCGACAGCGCCGCCGCCACGTGCAGGAGGCCGGTGTCGACTCCGACCACGAAGGCGGCGCCGGCGATGAGCCGCGCCATGGCGTCGAGCGGACGGCGCATCGGCACGCGCGCGTGGCGGATGTCGGCGGCGATGCGGGCGCTGCGCGCCTGCTCGGCCTCGCTGCCCGCCGTGAGCAGCAACTGCACGCCGCGCCGATCCAGCGCTTGCAGAAGACTGCGCCAGTTCGCTTCCGGCCATTCCTTCTCGCGGCGCGCGCTCGCATGCAGGAAGATCGCGTAGGGCGGCGGCACGCCCTCCACCAGGCGGGCGCGGTCGAGGCCAAAATCGGGCGCGCCCTGCGGCGCGTAGCCGAGCGCAAGACCGGTCAACAGCCGGTTGCGCGCGATGGCGTGCTCCGTGCGCGCGACCGCGTGGCGCACATCGTAGAACTTGGACGCGAACCTTTCGCGCACGCTCGCCTGGTCGTAGCCGTGGCGGCGGCCGCGCGCGAGTTTTGCAATCAGCGCCGAGCGCACCAGACCTTGCGCATCGACGATCTCGTCGTAGTCGCGCGCGCGCAGGGCGCGCACGAAGCGCGCCGCCGAACGCCACGCCGAGGGCTTGAACGGCTCGCCGCGCCAGCGCCGCGACGCCACCGCGATGACCTCGTCGATGGCCGGATGCAGGCGCACGAGCGGGGCATAGGCCTCCTCGACCACCCAGGACAGGCGCGCCTGCGGCAGGTGGCGCCGCGCATCGCTCACCGCCGGCATGTGATGGATCACGTCGCCGAGCGAGGATGTCTTGATGAAGAGGATGTCGGGCATGGGCCTCAAAGCCGCGCCGAATGCGCTCGCAGGCTCATATACGGCGGTCCCCGGCTTGTCACCGGGCGCGGCAGCGGCGGCGCTTCATTAGGCAAGGTTGCTCAACTGGACCGGCGCCTGGGCTGCGTAGCTGTCGGGTGGGCAAAATCGCTGCTGGAGCCGAGCAACGCGTACCAACGGCACTGGTCCCTGAATCGTCAT
This sequence comes from Xanthobacteraceae bacterium, assembly GCA_036514935.1. Lineage (GTDB taxonomy): Bacteria > Pseudomonadota > Alphaproteobacteria > Rhizobiales > Xanthobacteraceae > DATBWJ01. Next base: position 2,349 of record DATBWJ010000284.1, on the reverse strand, counting down.
GCTCCGCGAAAGCGGAGCATCCAGTAACCACGGACGCCGGTGGCTACTGGATCGTCCGCCTGCGCGGACGATGACAATCATGGGTGAATCATTATGACCGTTGGCAGCGTGCCGATCTCGCCAGCGATTTTGCCCACGCGTTCGCGCCGCGTAGGCATTGCGCCGGCACCGCCGATGCTGACGCGCAAGCGGAGCAGCGCAATGCCCGCCCTGCGAAGCTTCAACCTCTTGCAGCCAGACGACGCCAGGCGCAGGGTTGCAAACGACCCACTTGGGTCATTTGCCCAGTTGGATTCGCCAACCAGAGCGACCTAGAATTCCACCCGTACCACCGCTCCGACTGGAAATTTCTCGATGGCTGACGAGCGACCGAAGCGACGGTTGGCCGCCATTCTGGCCGCGGACGTTGTTGGCTACTCGCGCCTGATGGAGAAAAACGAAGAAGATACCCTTGCGCGGCTAAAGGCCCTGCGGCGAGAGGTGATCGATCCGGCTATCGACGATCATGGTGGTCGACTGGTCAAACTCACCGGCGACGGCGCGTTGGTGGAGTTCGCCTCCGCCGTTGATGCCGTGCGCAGCGCGGTCGCAATCCAGCAATCCATAGCGGCCCGTGAAAAAGATGAACCAGCCGAGCGCCGCATCGTATTTCGGGTCGGAGTGAACCTTGGCGACATTATCGTTGAAGGCGATGATGTCTATGGTGATGGAGTCAATGTCGCGTCGCGGCTCGAAGGGCAGGCCGAGCCGGGCGGGGTTGTCATCTCCGGCAACGTGCACGACGAGGTCGCGCGGCGGCTGCAATTCGGCTTCGAGGATATGGGCGAGCTACGCGTGAAGAACATCGACCGGCCGATCCGCGCCTGGCGTGTGCTGCCCGACGCCGCGGCGGGCGCCGACAAGGAACTGCCGGCCCTGCCGTACCCCGACAAGCCCTCGATCGCGGTGTTGCCGTTTACCAACATGTCGGGCGACCCGGAGCAGGATTACTTCGCCGATGGGCTCGCCGAGGACATCATCACCGAGCTTTCGCGCTTCCGCTGGTTCTTCGTCATCGCCCGCAACTCGAGCTTCGTCTACAAGGGCCGGGCGGTCGACGTTCGCGCGGTCGGGCGGGAGCTCGGCGTGCGCTACGTGCTCGAAGGCGGGGTGCGCAAGAGCGGCGAGCGGCTGCGGGTTACCGTCCAGCTTATCGAGACGGCGACCGGCACCCATCTGTGGGCGGAGAAGTACGACGGCAGGCTCGCTGACATTTTCGATCTCCAGGACAATATTACCCGCACCGTTGTCGCCACCTTGCCGGGTCGGATCGAGGCGGCGCATGTCGAGCGTATTGTCCGCACACCGCCCAAAGACATGGCCGCCTACGAGCTCGTGCTGGCCGCCAAGGTGCTGCACCACCGCGCGACCAAGACCGACAACGCCGCCGCCATCAAGCTCCTCGAACGCGCCATCGGCATCGACCCCACCTTCGCCCAGGCCTATGCGTGGCAGGGCTGTCTGACCGGCCAAGCGGTCTCGCACGGCTTCGTCGATGGCAATCCGCGTGAGCACCTCACGCGGGCCTTCGACGCCGTGATGAACGGACTTGCGCTCGACCAGAACGACATCGAGTGCCACCGCGTTCTCTGCGAGGCGTTCATGCACGAGGGCGACCTCGTCCGCGCCCGCGCCCATCACGAGCGCGCCTTCGCGCTCAACCCAAACGACCCTCGCATCGTCGCCCAGCGCGGCGAGCTGATGACCTGGCTCGGCGAACCCGAGAACGCGGTCGAGTCGTTGCAGGCGGCGATGCGCCTCGACCCGTTCGGCGTCCGCGAGCGTGCCCACCTCCTCGGCCGAGCGCTGCTCGCCGCGCGCCACTACACGGAGGCGGCCGACGCCTTTCGCCAGTCCGCTTACCAGCACCGCCCCGCGCAGCACGCCGACCTCGCCGCTGCGCTTGCCCAGGCCGGCCGCGCTGCGGAGGCGGCGGCCGAGGTGGCAGAGACGCTGCGCATCAACCCCGAATTCTCGGCGGCGGCCTATGTCAAAGGCCTCGGTTATGTCCGCGAGGCGGATCGCGAGCACCACCGCGCGGCGCTGGTCAAGGCAGGATTGCCGGGATAGGGCAGCGGCAGCCGTGAGACTGCTTTCGAAGGTGCCGCAGTCGCGTTGAGTTCCGCTTGTGGCACAAAAGGACCTCGGCGCTTATTCGGTCTTCGGGACCTAAGCAGAGATTCTCTGTTTGACCAACGGATCGACGTTTCGCTCGGTGTTCAAGGCGGTTACGGCGGCCTGGATGGCGTGATCGAGAGCCTCGGCGTCGGAGAAAGTCTGGTGAGCCAGATGATGCGCTTTGAGATCGTG
>DATBWJ010000283.1:0-6041 GCA_036514935.1 Xanthobacteraceae bacterium | reverse complement strand
CCAGATCGACGGTCCAATGGTGGCGCGCATCGATCTCCGGCTTCTCGGAAGTGACCATGATGACCACGTCGAGATCGCCGGTGCGCAGGTCGTGCAGCAGCCGCTCATTGTTCATACAGATGGTCACATGGAACCTGTGGTATTGCGAGCGCTTGCGGAATTTTACCAGCGCCTGTGGCAAGAGCGGGGTGACATAGTCGCCGGTCATACCGATCCGCAGCACGCGCGCAGCCGGCGCCGGCGCTGCGATCTGCAGGATCTGGTCGTTGAGCGAGAGCAGCCGCCGCGCGTAGGCAACCGCCGCCTCGCCCTCGCGCGTGAGCACGATCGACTTCGTGCCCTTGTCGAACAGCTCGCTGCCGAGCAGGGTGTGCAGCCGCTTGATCTGCGCGCTGACCGCCGGCTGCGTCACGCCCAGCGTTTGCGCCGCCTTGGTGAAGCTCTTCAGATCAGCCACCGCGACCAGGGTGCGCAGCAGTTCGGTCGGAATGTTGATCATTTCCCCCCGATTCGCCGGCGTTGCAGACTACGATACAATTGAAGGATGCTTTCGACGCCGCGACAACCCATATTTTTGCATCATAGCAATCGACGCGCCGCGCACCATCGCCGCGCGGGCGCGCGCCACGCGCCTGCGCGTTGCAATCATCGCGAAAGCGGCTAGAAGGGCCATGAGCGCCTCCCCGGCGCGCCAAATGCGCGATTTTTGGGCATAGTCTCGGCCCCGGGCTGCGAAATCGATGAACCTCGCCCGCATCTATGCCCGCGTCCTCGTGCTGCTCGGCCCGGAGGCCCGCCTCGGTTGGCTGCTGGCGTTCGCCAACCTCGCGCTGGCCGGCGCGCAATTCGCCGAGCCGCTTCTGTTCGGCCGCATGATCGACGCGCTGGCCACCGCCCAGACCCAGGGCGCGCCGCCGCATTGGCGAACGATGCTGATCCTGGTGTCCGCCTGGGTCGGATTCGGGTTGTTCACCATCATGTGCGGCGCGCTGGTTGCCCTGCACGCCGACCGCCTGGCGCACCGCCGCCGCCACGTCGTCCTCACCTCGTATTTCGAGCACGTGCTGCAACTGCCCCTGCTCTTTCACGGCGGCGCGCATTCCGGGCGGCTGATGAAGGTGATGCTGTCGGGCACGGACGCGCTGTGGGCGATCTGGGTCGAGTTCTTTCGCGACGATTTCGCCGCCGTGGTGATGATCTTCGTGCTGCTGCCGCTCTCGCTGTTCGTGAACTGGTGGCTCGCCTGTCTGCTGATCGCGGTGTGCCTCGTGTTCGGGATTCTGACGGGCCTCGTCATCCTCAAGACCGAGGAGCTGCAGAAGACCGTCGAGCGCCATTACACCGACCTCGCCGAGCGCGCCTCGGACGCGCTCGGCAACGTCGCGCTGGTGCAGGGCTTCGCGCGGGTCGAATCGGAGGTGATGGGGCTGCGCAACGTCATCGACCGCCTGCTCTCGGCGCAGATTCCGGTCCTGTCGTGGTGGGCGATCGTGGCCGTGCTGACGCGCGCCTCGACCACCTTGACCATGCTGGCGCTGTTCCTGGTCGGGCTGTGGCTGCACCTGCAGAACCGGGCCTCGATCGGCGACATCGTGATGTTCATGAGCTTCTCCGGGCTGGTGATCGGGCAGCTCGAACGTGTCGTGCGCATGATCAACCGCCTGTTCATGGAGGCGCCGCGCCTGCGCGAGTTCTTCGACGTGCTCGACACCGAGCCGGCGGTACGCGACCGCCCCGACGCCATCGACCCGGGACCGCTGCGCGGGCTCGTCGAGTTCGACGACGTGACCTTCTCCTACGACGGCAGGCGGCCGGCGGTCGTCGACCTTTCCTTCACGGTGCTGCCGGGCGAGACGGTCGCGCTGGTGGGCGCGACCGGCGCCGGCAAGTCCACCGCGCTCGCGCTGCTTCACCGCGCGTTCGATCCCCAGTCGGGCGTCGTCAAGGTCGACGGCATGGACGTGCGCGCCATCAAGCTGGCGGCGCTGCGCCACAACATCGGCGTCGTCTATCAGGAGGTGCTGCTGCTCAACCGCTCGATGGCGGAGAACCTGCGCATCGGCAAGCCCGACGCCACCGAGGAGGAGATGCGCACGGCCTGCGCGCGCGCGCAGGCGCTCGACTTCATCGAGCGCAACCCGGAGCGTTTCAAGGCGCCCGTCGGCGAGCGCGGCCGCTTCCTGTCGGGCGGCGAACGCCAGCGGCTCTCGATCGCCCGCGCGCTGCTCAAGAACCCGCCCATCCTCATTCTCGACGAAGCGACCAGCGCGCTCGATGCGGCCACCGAAGCCAAGGTGCAGGCGGCGCTCGACGAGGTGATGAAGGGCCGCACCACGTTCGTGATCGCGCACCGGCTCTCCACCGTGCGCAACGCAAGCCGCATCCTGGTGTTCGACGACGGCCGCATCGTGGAGAGCGGCACGTTCGACGAACTGGTCAAGCGCGGCGAGCGCTTCGCCCAATTGGCCAAGGCGCAGTTCCTGGTCGCGCAGACCTCGCAGGTGAGCCCGCCGGCCGCCGCGACCGATGCGGAGGCCGGGCGCGCCAAGCTCGGCACCACCAGCACCTGACGGGCAGCGCGAGCGCGCCGTTCCGCGCCGGAAAGTGCTCGGTTACCAATCGCTCACGCCAATGGGAAATCGGTAGCCGCCGGCTTTGCCTTCGGCCGCGCTTGGAGTTAGATAGTCGCCTCGTCGCTGCGCGCCTGATTCCAATCCCGACCACTGGACCCCGCCCTTGCAGCCTTGCACGGCACCCCGCTTCTGGCTCCTTGCAGCGCTGGCACTGCTGGCGGCCGGCGCCCCTGCAAAGGCCGCCGCCGAGGCGCTGCTGCTGGTGGAGGCCGACAGCGGCAAGGTGCTGCAGGCGGAGAACGCGACCTATCCCTGGTATCCCGCCTCCGTCACCAAGCTGATGACCGCCTATGTGACGCTGCGCGCGGTCAAGGACGGCCGCATCGGCCTTGGCACGCCCCTCACGGTCTCCGCCAACGCGCTGGCCCAGGCGCCGACCAAGATGGGCTTCAAGGTCGGCACCATCGTCACGGTCGACAACGCGCTCAAAATGCTGATGGTCAAGTCGGCCAACGACATGGCCGTCGTCCTGGCCGAGGGCGTGGCCGGCTCGCTCGAGGGCTTCGTCGACGAGATGAACGCGGCCGCCCTGCGGCTCGGCATGAGCCAGACGAGCTACGCCAACCCGAACGGGCTGCCGGCCGACGCCCAGGTGACCTCGGCGCGCGATCTCGCCATGCTGGCGCGCGCCCTCCTGCGCGAATTCCCCGAGCACGACCTCTATTGGCGCGTGCCGGCGATCCGGTTCGGCCGGCGCGTCATGCGCAACTACAACACGCTGATCGACCGCTATCCGGGCGCCGACGGCATGAAGACCGGCTTCATCTGCGCGTCCGGCTTCAACCTGGTGGCGACGGCGACCCGGGACGGGCGGCGGCTCATCGCGGTGGTGCTCGGCGCGCCGTCGTCGAGCGTGCGCGCCTACAAGGCGGCCAAGCTGCTCGAACAGGGGTTCAACATGAACGGGTTCGGCTGGCTCCTGCCGGCGCTCGGCAAGGTCGACTCGCTTGCCGCGATCGACGCTGCCCCGCCCAACCTGCGCGAGGAAATGTGCGGCAAGCACCGCAAGCGCCCGGCCGCCGAGGAAGAGGAGGTCGTTGACCACACGAGCGAGTCCAGCACCGGCGACGGCGGCGCGCCCATGGCCTACATGCTGGCCAACCTGCGCGGCTCGACCATCAAGCCGTCGGATCTCGCCGGCCCGCCGCGCGCGCCGAGCCCGCCGGTCGACGTGTTCGTGGGCGCAGTCAAGCCGGCGACGGCGGCGGCAGCCGCAGCCCAAGAGGCCCAGATCGTGGCAGGCAAGGGCAAGCGCGCCAAGAAGGCAAAGCCGAAGGCCGCCAAAACCGCCAAGTCCGCCAAGAAGCCGCCCAATCCCGCCGCGGCCACAATCGTGGGCGCGGCCCAATCGGCCAAGGCCGACAAGGCCGCCCCGCCGGCGCCCGCCAAGACCGTGGCCCGCAAGCCGGCCGAGCGCTGAGCGGCCGGCGCAAACCGCGATTGAAAGACGGCTGCCCGCGACGCTCCGGCGCTTGCTGTTTCAGCGCGCCTGTTCGATCCTCACCGCTACGGGCACGACAGCGGCGGCCGTGCGCCGTCTTGGGATGAGCGGTGTGCTGCTGCGGCCGGCAGGCGGTAAAGGGGGAGAGGCGCGATGGAACGCATTTGGCTCAAGCAATATCCGCCGGGCGTGCCGGCCGAGATCGACGCATCGCGGTACGAGTCGCTGGTCGCGATGTTCGAGGAGAGTTTTGCCAAGTATCGCGACGACAAGGCCTTCGTGTGCATGGACAAGCCGCTGACCTACGGCGAGATCGACGAAATGTCGCGCGCGCTCGGCGCCTGGCTGCAGAGCAAGGGGCTAAAGAAAGGCGCCCGCGTGGCGATCATGATGCCCAACGTGCTGCAGTACCCTGTGGCGATCGTGGCCATCCTGCGCGCCGGCTTCACGGTGGTGAACGTCAACCCGCTCTATACCGCGCGCGAACTCGAGCATCAGCTCAAGGATTCCGCGACCGAGGCCATCATCGTGCTGGAGAATTTTGCCCACACGCTCGAGCACGCCATCGCCAGGACCGCCGTGAAACACGTCGTGGTGGCCGCGATGGGCGACCTTTTGGGCATGGTCAAAGGGGCGATCGTCAATCTGGTCGTGCGCCGCGTCAAGAAGATGGTGCCGAGCTATTCGCTGCCGGGCGCGACAAGCTTCAACGACGCGCTGGCGGCCGGCCGCGGCCTGACGCTGCGGCCGCCAAAACTTGCTCCCGACGACGTGGCGTTCCTGCAGTACACCGGCGGGACGACCGGCGTGGCGAGAGGCGCGATGCTGCTCCATCGCCACGTGGTGGCAAACACGCTGCAGGTCAGCGTGTGGCAGGAGCCGATCCTCAAAAAAGAGCCCAAGGTCAGGCAGCTCACGATCGTCACCGCGCTGCCGCTCTATCACATCTTCGCGCTGACGGCGTGTTTTCTGTTCGGCGTGCGTACCGGCGGATTGTGCCTGCTGATTCCCAATCCGCGCGATCTGCCCAACCTCATCAAGGAACTGGTCAAGCACAAGGTCAATTGCTTCCCTGCCGTCAACACGCTCTACAACGCGCTCCTGCACCACCCCGACTTCGGCAAGATCGACTGGAGCATGCTGAAAACCGCGGTCGGCGGCGGCATGGCCGTCCAGAAGGCGGTGGCCGAGCAGTGGTACAAGGCGACCGGCGTCCCCATCATCGAGGGCTACGGCCTGTCGGAGACCTCGCCGGTGCTGACCTGCAACCGCATCGATGCGACCGAGTGGAACGGCACCATCGGGCTGCCGATCCCCTCGACCGAGCTGTCGATCCGCGACGACGCCAACAACGAGGTTCCCCTCGGCGAGCCCGGCGAGATCTGCGCGCGCGGCCCGCAGGTCATGGCCGGCTATTGGCAGCGGCCGGACGAGACCGCCAAGGTCATGACCGCCGACGGCTTTTTGCGCACCGGCGACATCGGCGTCATGGACGAGAAGGGCTTGACCAGGATCGTCGACCGCAAGAAGGACATGGTGCTGGTATCGGGCTTCAACGTCTATCCCACCGAGGTCGAGGCCGTCATATCGAGCCATCCCGGCGTGCTCGAATGCGCGGCGATCGGCGTGCCCGACGCCCATTCCGGCGAGGCGGTGAAACTGTTCGTGGTCAGGAAGAACCCGCAGCTCACGCAGGAGGAGATCATCGCCCACGCGCGCAGCCAGCTCACCGCCTACAAGGTGCCCAAGCACATCGAGTTCCGGTCGGACCTGCCGAAATCCAATGTCGGCAAGATTCTCCGCCGCGTCCTGCGCGAGGAGTCGGCGCCGGCCCAAACGGAGGCGGCGTGACAAGCCGCGCGCGACAGACCGGCCGGTTCGACAAACGGCGTCGTTAACCGCGTTTCACCGATCGATCCAAGGGATCATTAAGCACGGCCTGCTATCTCCGACTCGCAGGCGCGGCA
>DATBWJ010000282.1:0-5721 GCA_036514935.1 Xanthobacteraceae bacterium | reverse complement strand
GCGCTGGACGGGCGGTCGGCAGCGGCACGTCCGCCGCGCAGCCGCGGCTGCGCCGTGCTCGCCCCGCACGCCAGGGAGCCCGCGAGCGCCCCGCGCTGGCTCGCGCTGCATCCATGCCGGTCGATATTCCCGCGGCCCTACACGCTGGCGTCCAGCCGTAGAGGGTATCACATTCTCGTGTTGACTCAGGCAGTTGGAGCAATGCTGCATTGCAGCAATTGCGCTTCCTCTCGGCCGCTGCACGAGCGATAATGCGCGCCGTCGGAAACGGCGGGAATCGAGAGGATCGGCCATGAGCGGCCTCGTTCATCGGCGCTGTGTTGAACGCGCGGCGCGCGCCAACGGCGCGCTCGCCCGCACCCTGGTGTGGAGCGGGCTCGGCATCAGCGTCATCGCCTCGGCCATCTACGACGTCGGCCACTGGGTCGCGGCCTGGTAGCTCGCTCCGGAACGGCATCCCTATGAAATCCGGCTGATCAGTTCCATCGTCATCGCCGCTCCTCGGGTCCGGCTTCGCCCGCCCAAGGACAAGGCTTGTCGCGGCGATCTCGATACGGAGGGCACGGCCGTGCGCAAATAATCGGGATCACCGGGACTCGCCGCTTCGCGGCGGCCCGGTGATGACGAGGAAGTAATCAAGCGGGCTTGGTGTCAGACCCGGCGCCCGAACAGCGCAATGACGCCGACCGGAATGACGAGCCCCAGGCCGACGGCGACCAGCAGCAGCGGCCCGAGCTCGCCATAGTCGCCGCGCTGGATCACGAAAATCTGGTTGAGATACTTCGTTTGCAGTTGGCCGGCCACCAGCGCCAGGTTCATGAGTGAGGCCATGAGCGCGAACCACGTCGCGCGGTGGCCGGCAGGCGCGTAGAACGCGATCAGCGTGAGCAGCGGAACCATGCTGAGCTGGGCGAAGGGCGAGACGGTCGCCGCATCGATGATCGCGATCGTGCGCGCGCCGAAGCCGAAGGTGGCTTCGGTCCACTGGTGCAGCCCGTAGAACAGCCCGACATTGGGCAGCGACAGGATGGTGCCGGCCACCGCCAGCCAGAACAGCACCCTCGTCACCGCGTACTCAGTCAACTGCTTGCTGAACACCCATAGTGCGAGGATGGCGATGATGGCGGCGGTCTGCCGCAGCGTGCCGTAGAACGCCTCGTCGAACCTGAGCACGTCGAGCGTCCACCAGAAATAGCCGTCGCCGACCACCGGCGTCGCGCGGAAGGCGAAGATGATGATGCTGGTGAACAGGATTGCGCGGCGGGTGCCGAGGTCGACCTCGCGCGTCACCAGCACCAGCATGGCGCAGACCACCGCCATGGACAGCACAAACACGAGTTCCTGGGCGAACGGCACGTTCGCGAGCGCCACGAACAGCACGGTCAGGCCAAAGGCGATGCCGCCGCCGAGGATGCGCCAGTCGAGCGGGCGCCGCTCGCCCGTCTCCGCGCCGATCAGCATCACGCCCGTCACCGAGATGACGGGAACGATCAGGCCCAGCAGGAACACCGTCTCGCGAGCGAGATACTGGGCAAGCCAGCCGGACAGCCCGGCGACCGCCAGGATGCCGAACCCGAGCGCCAGCCGGCCCAGCACCTGAACCATGCCGAGCTCGGCGCGCACCTCCTCCTGCGGGCGCGCCTTTCCGGCCGCGTCGGTGCGCGAGACGACCTCGGTCGACATGGCGTCGGCCACCACGTCCTGGACCACGGTGCCGAGCACGAGCAGCATCGCCCCCAGCACGTACAGGTGGTCGGCACGCGCAAAACTGATCCAGCCGCCGGCCGCCCCGGCGAGCGTGACCAATCCGACCGCGACGAGCCCCGCGCCGATGAAGACGTAGGAGCGCCGCTGCGAGCCGAGGATCGGAATGCTGTCGACGAGCTGGCCGAAGACCATTTTCACGGTCCACGGCAGGCTCAGCCACACGCCGATGCCGGCGAGCTCGGCCGGGTTCAGCGTCAGGCGCTCCTTGATCCACATGTCGCGGCTGATATCGATCAGGCCGAGCGCGCCGTAGGCGAAATAGATCATCACCAAGGGCAGATAGCGCAGGCGAAATCCCTGGATCGGCCGCCACAGGTTGGTCAGCCAGATCTCGCGCAGCCTGTGCGCCAGCGTCGCTGACGCCGCATCCTTGCCCGGTCGGTCGCGCACAGCGGTCATGATTCTGATCAAAGCATGCGGCGATGGTGTTTGTATGGTTGGCTGTTCTCCGACCAATTCGCAACAGACTGCGCCGTTCCCGATGCAGCTCAAACCAGTCCTCGGCCCGGTTCACCTCGTCTTCTACAGCGTCGGCGTCATCGTCGGCGCCGGGGTCTATTCGGTGATCGGGAAAGCGGCGGCTCTGGCAGAAGGAAGCCTGTGGTGGAGCTTCGCAGGGGGCGCGCTGGTGGCGCTGCTCACCGGCCTGTCCTACGCGGAGATGACGACGTCGTTTCCCAACGCGGGCGCCGAATACGTCTATACGCGACGCGCGCTGCCGCGGGCGGACTGGATGGCGTTCGGGGTCGCGATCGTCATTCTGGTAGGCGGCGCCGCTGCCTCGACGACCATTGCGCTCGCATTCGGCGGCTATTTGCAAGAATTCGTCGATGTGCCGCCGGTGGTCTCGGCTCTGCTGCTGCTCTTGTTCTGCACCGCCTTCAACGCATGGGGGCTGAGCGAAGCAAGCTGGGTGAACATTCTGTTCACTTCGCTGGAGGTTGCCGGCCTCATTGTCGTCGTTGCGGCCGGCCTCACGCGCGAAGATTTTGCCGCGCCCCTCATGCGGCCGCCGCAAGCCGGCGTGCTGGAGGCGGCGGCAATTCTGTTCTTCGTCTATCTCGGCTTCGAGGAGGTCGCCAATCTCTCGGAGGAGACGCGCGATGCTCCGCGCAGCCTGCCGCGCGCGATCTTCCTGAGCCTGGCCATCACCACCACGCTCTACGTTCTGGTTGCGCTGGCGGTCACCGCGCTTGCGACGCCGGCGGAGCTTGGCGCCAGCGCCGCCCCGCTCGCGCTCGCCGTCCACAAGGCGTGGCCGGGTGCCGCCATCGTGCTCAGCGCCATTGCGTTGTTTGCGACCGCGAACACGGTCCTCATCTCGCTCATCGCGGCGGCGCGGCTTGCCTTCGCGATGGCCCGCGACGGCGACCTGCCGTCGGTCTTCACTGCGCTGTCGGCAAGCCGACGCTCGCCGTGGGCCGCCGCGCTCCTGGTGTTCGCCCTGTCGATCGCGTTCCTGCCGATCGGAGACCTAAAAGTCCTTGCCGAAATGTCGTCGTTCGCCGCGCTCGTGGCCTTCCTGGTGGTCAATCTCACCCTCATCATCCTGCGTTACCGCGAGCCCGAACATCTGCGACCCTTCCGGGTTCCCATCGCCATTGGGCGACTGCCGCTCCTGCCGCTCCTGGCCATCGGCGGCATCGGCCTCTTGCTGATGCATTTCGAGCGCGCGATCTACCTGGCGGGGGCGGTCGCGCTCGTGCTCACCGCGCTCGCCTATGTCGTGCGCCGGCATTGGGGCGGCGCGCGCGGGCGCCTTGCCCGCACGCTGAGGTCGGACATTTCGGGCGCTCCCCGCTGAGCGCAAGGGCATTGGAGCGCGCGCGAAAACATGCTGAACTCGCGCGGCTGTGGATCAAGCGACATGCCGAGGCTGAATTCATCGCCCGCCACCGTGCACTGGGGCTTCTTTGACGCTGCGCTGCCGCCCGTGCTGACCATCGAGTCGGGCGAGCGGGTGACCATCGCAACCGTGTCGGGCGGGCGCGAGCAGATGCCGATGCCGCCGTTCGTGGTCCCCCCTGAACTCGCCGCGATCCACGAGCAGGTCACGCGCCGGATGGTGCCGGGTCACATCTGCACCGGGCCGGTGGCCGTGCGCGGCGCGCGCGCCGGACAGGTTTTGCAGGTGGATATCGAGGCGGTCGAGCCGGCTTGCGAGTGGGGCTACAACGTGATTCGTCCCCTCGCCGGCGCGCTGCCGCACGATTTCGGCGAGCAGCGGCTGGTGCATATCGCGCTCGACCGCGCCCGCGCCTGCTGGCGTCTGCCGTGGGGCCAGGAGGTGCCGCTAAAACCCTTCTTCGGCGTCATGGGCGTGGCGCCGCCCGCCGCGTGGGGCACGTGCTCCACGCTGCCCCCGCGCCAGAACGGCGGCAACCTCGACAACAAGGAGCTGGTGGCAGGCACCACGCTCTATCTGCCGGTCTTCGTCGACGGCGCGCTGTTCTCGGTCGGCGACGGGCACGGGGCGCAGGGCGACGGCGAGGTCTGCCTGACCGCGGTCGAGACCGGGCTTATCGGCACCTTTCGCCTCACCGCGCGCGCGGACATGCGGCTCGATTGGCCGCTGGCGGACACGCCGACGCACATGATCACCATGGCCTTCGACCCCGACCTCGACGACTGCGTGGTGATCGCGCTGCGCCAGATGCTCGACCTCATCTGCGCGCGCACCGGGCACGACCGCTACCAGGCCTATGCGCTCGCAAGCCTGGCGGCAGACGTGCGCGTCACGCAGGTCGTCAACGGCAACAAGGGCGTCCACGTCATGCTGGAAAAGCGCTATCTCGCGCGCGGCTAGAGCACGTTCCGATCAGACTGAGCCATGACGTTTTACATCTAACCTTTCCATTGTCATGCCCCGCGCAAGCGGGGCATCCAGTAACCCATGGAAAAACTTGTCTTTACTGGATCGCCCGCCTGCGCGGGCGATGACACGGGAGTCGTGCGGCGTCATTGCGAGGCGGGGGAAGCCCGCCGACTTGGCGCGCTGGCGCAGCGGGAGCAATCCACGACAAGGGGATCGCCACGCCCCCCGCGCCGTCTCGCGATGACGGCGTGTGGGACGCATGCGCATGCCTGAGATCATCCCGCGCTAGGCCCTGAGCGTTCCGCCTGTCCGCTCGCCGCGCGCCTACTTGTAGATTCGCTTGGCGATGTCGAGCATCTGGTTCTGGCGATCCGGGTCGGCGGTGCCGAGCAGCTTGACCTCGGACATGCGGCGCGTGTCGGGCGGCAACGTCTCGGTGACGCCGTCGAGGACGACGCCGTGTCCCTCGCGCGCGTAGATCTCCTGCGCCTCGCACGACTGCAGGAAGTCGATATAGAGCTTCGCCGAATTGGGGTGCGGCGGGGATTTCAGCACGATGTTGCCGTAGAGCACGTAGGGTGCCCCCTCGCTCGCCATGATCGCCTTGACCGGCAGCCCCTTGAGGCTCTGGGTGTCGGTGAGGATGAAGGGGAAGTAGACGGCATATTCGCCGCGCGCGACGCGACGCTGCGACTCGCGCTGGTCGCGGGTCAAGATGGGGCTGTTGGCCGCGACCTTCTTGTGGAAGTCGTCGCCGAGCAGATCGTAGGTCACGAAATACCACAGATAGCCGCCACCGACGGCGCGCGTGTCGTCGGCAAGGAGCTTGCCCTCCTTCTTGGCATCGGCGACGATTTTGGCCCAATCCTGCTCTGGGCGTGCGCAACGCCTGCCGCCGCCACGGCGGCAAGAACGCTCGCCACTGCGTAGGTGAACCAACGCATGGGGCCGCCTTGCCTAATGTCCATGATCCTATTCCTCCGTGAGCGCGTCGTCCCTGGGGCGCGGACAAGACCAGAGAATCCCCTCATGCGCTACAGCGAACGTGCCTTGACGATGGCCAAGAGCCTTCGCGCGGCGGCAGTCGACGGCCCGTAGCGGGGCCGACCGCTGCGCCGCGGCGGGGGTTGTTGATGCGG
>DATBWJ010000281.1:0-3971 GCA_036514935.1 Xanthobacteraceae bacterium | reverse complement strand
CTCCCGAGGTGCACCTCGCCGCGTTTGCGTTGCCGTGCTTCGTCGCCGAGACTATCGCGCGGGCGAGGCCCTGACTGCGCCGTGCGCCACCTCGCGCCCGCAGGTGAGCGGGCGGCGCTGTCCGCAACCTGCGGCGCCGTCAGATCGTCAGCGTGCCGGCCTTTGCGGCAGCGTAGCGCTCGGCGAGCTTGGTCCAGTTCACGGTGTTCCACCACGCTTTGAGGTAGTCGGCGCGCCGGTTCTGGTAGTTGAGATAGTAGGCGTGCTCCCAAACGTCGTTGCCGAACAGGACGCGCCGGCCTTCCATCAGCGGGGTGTCCTGGTTGGGCTTCGTCTCGATGGCGAGCTTGCCCTCGCGCGTGACGGTGACGAAGATCCAGCCCGAGCCGAACACGCGCAGCCCGGCATCGTTGAAGCGCGCCTGCATCGTGTCGAGCCCGCCGAAGTCGCGGGTGACGGCGGCGAACAGCTCGCCCTCGGCCTGTCCACCGCCCGGCCCCATGACTTGCCAGAACATGGTGTGGTTGGCGTGGCCGCCGCCATTGTTGCGCACGGCGGTGCGGATCGCCTCGGGCAGTTCGCCGATCTTGCCGAGCATGTCGGAAAGCGGCATGGCCGCCACGCCGGCATGGTCCTTGACGGCGGCGTTGAGGTTGGTGACGTAGGCTTGATGATGGCGATCGTGGTGGATTTCCATGGTCCTGGCGTCGATGTGGGGCTCGAGCGCGTTCGTCGGGTAGGCGAGGGGATCGAGCTTGAACGGTCCTGCGGCCTGGGCTTGGCTCAGGCGCGGGGCGCTGGCGGCGGCGAGCGCGGCTGAGGCGCCCATGACCAAGGCACGGCGGCTGACAAACATGATGGTCCTCCCCAATCGGATCGTTGCCCGCCGCGGCAGGCGCGCCACGACGGGGCGTCGGAACTGCTATTCGAGAGAAGCCGCCGTGACCACGCAATGCACAACATCGCGAGCGCGGCCCCCGCCGGGATCTGAGGATTTGAAGAATCGCACGTGGTTGCCTAGACTTGGCGAGGGTGACCGGAGGGCGAACACGAGGAGCGCGACCATGATTCGCATTGCAGCGGCGGCACTGTTGGCGCTGGCGGCACTGCTGCCGGCCAAGCAGGCGGGGGCGCAAGACGCGCTGGGAGGAGCTATCATCGGAGGCGCGATCGGCGGCATCGTGGGCGGTGCGGCCACCGGGCGCGCCGGAGGCGCGGTCGCCGGCGCGGTCATCGGCGGCACCGTCGGCGCATTGATCGGGGCCGAGGCCGAGCGGCGGCGCGCCTATTACTGGTGGCGTGGCGACTGTTACCGCAGCGTCCGGGGCGGTTACGTCCGCGTCCAGCGCCGTTATTGCTATTGATCGCTCGCGGTCAGAATGAACTCAGCCGATCTGCTGCCCCGGCGAAGCGGGCCCGCCGGGGGTGCCGTCGTGCCTCGATCTCGTCGAATCACTCGGCGACGGTGCGCACGACATCGGTGGTCGGGCGCGAGCTCGCCGTCGGAAGCTTCTGTTCCTTGAGCATCATCTCGTCATAGGCGGCGATGGACTCGACCGCCGCTTTCGCCTTCATGTGCACGATCTTGTAGCCGTTCAGCTTGAGCTGATCGAACAGCGTGGCGATCGCCTGCGCCGTCGGATGCTGGAAATCGTGCATCAATACGATGCCCTTGCCGTGCTTCTTCAGGCGCTCGAGCACGGAATTCACCACTTGCTCGGGCTTGCGCATCTTGAAATCGAATGAATCCATGTCGGTCGAGAAAATGGCGATGTTGCGCTCGCCGAGATAGGTGACGAGTTCCGGCGGGTGCTTCAGGCTGGGGAAGCGGAAGAACGGCGCGGTCGGGCCGCCGACGGCCCAGCGCACGGCGCTGAGGCCCTTCTCGATCTCCGCCTTGGCGTCATCGAGCGACTTGCGCGACAGGTCGGCGTGCGACCAGGTATGCGAGCCGATCGTATGCCCGGCGGCCGCTACCTGCTTGAGGATTTCCGGGTAATAGGTCGCGTGCTTGCCGATCGGGAAGAATGTCGCCTTGAGGCAATGCGCCGCGAGCGCGGCCAGCACCGCCGGCGTGTTGGCCGGCCACGGCCCATCATCGAAGGTGAGCACGACCTCGCCCAGCTTGAGGAAATCGTGCATTTTGAAGTGCTCGAATCCGAAACCCGGCCCGCCGGTGGTGTCGACCTGAACGGTCCGCGCCAGGCCGAGCGCGTTGGGATTGCCGGGGCAGGTCGGCGCGCTGGAGGGCGGCGCCACGGCAGCGCTCGCCCCGGCAGGCGGGGCGACGGAGGCGCCGGGCAGGGTGGCGGTTGCGGCAACCGCGGGTGTGCGTGAGGCTGCTGCAGGCTCCGTCGAGACCACGGCGACTGGCGGCGCGCGCGGTTGAGCCGTCGGCGCGGCAGAGGAGGCCGGGGCGGTGGCTCGCAACGGCGAGACGACGAACACATTCGTCTGCGCAAGGCCGAGCGCCACCAAGACCGTGAGCAGCACGAACGCGAAGGCGATGACGGCACGCATGCCGATCTCCCATCCCGATGGTCCCAGGACCAACCTAGCCGACCGACGTTTCCAGGTTGTTAACCTCGACTCAAAAAGGGACCAGCCAAGTTCAGCCCGAACCTAGTGCACCTGCGGGGAGGGCGCCAGCGCCATGCGAGATATGCACAATTGCCCATCGGCGGCGTCGGGGACGTGTGAGGCTGTTCATCCCTGGCACGCGATCAAGCGGAAATGCGCTGAGGCCGCGCAGGCCGTCAACCCATCGACCGCGCGACGCCTTTGCCTTGCCGACAGGCCTCGGCTCCTGGGGGGCGCCTGCCATCCAGGACCGCCGCGCGGCCACATATGCGCGGGGGCGAATTGCGCTCACGCGCGATCTGACCGAAACTGTCGACCTGATTTCGGGGCGGCGGTCAACTTGCGCTCGCCGGCATTTGAGAGGAGCGCGCAATGCAAATCATACTCCTGATCGGGCGGGTTGCGCTGGTGGCGATCTTTGTCATGTCCGGCGTGCAGAAGTTTTGGGACCTGTCGACCACCGCGCGGCTGATCGAGGCGAAGTTCGCAATCCCGGCCGCGCTTGCGGGAGCGGCGGCGCAAGCCGAGGCGATGACCGGAATGACCGCCTTCCAACTGCTGGCGATCGCCGTGGCCGTGGTCGAAATCGCGTTCGCCCTGCTCATCATCTTCAATGTCGGCACACGGGTCGCGGCGATCGCGCTGGCGCTCTACGCGGCGGCCGTCACCTTCTACGTGCATGATTTCTGGAACATGGCGGGCGACGCGCGCCTCGACAACATCGCCCATTTCATGAAAAACCTGTCGATCACCGGCGCCTTGCTGATCCTGTTCGTGATCGGCTCCTGGCAGCCGCTCGCGGCCGACGAAGAGGACTACCCGCGCGAGCAGCGCATCTGAGGTCGCCTTCCCGCAGCCGCGCTGGTGCCGTTGGCCGCGTCTGCGCACAGCGGCAGGTTTGCCTCCCCACGCGTCCGCCGGCGGCATGCGGTCCGCCCCTCTGTGACATCGCGGCCACAGCGGTCGGCCTTTCACACCAATGCTGCAGCGCCGGCCAAAATTTGCCGGAAATTGAGGGCGTATTCGGCGCCGTTCGCATGGGGGTGGGGTCGTGGGCGGTCCGCTCAAGTTTTTCGGCAGGTTCGTGCTGCAGATTGGCAGCGCCATGCTCGCGAGCGTGGTCGGCGGCTATCTGCTCACCCAATTCCACTTTGGCCCGGGGTCCGAACCCAAGGGCGCGCCGGCAGCGGGCGAGCACGCCCTCTCGGCCGGCCAAGAACGGGCGCTTACGCGCGAATATCTCAGGGCCTGGCGCGAGGGCGCCGAGATGCTGGCGCCGGTGCGGCCGGACCCCTCCCTCGCCGGCCGCGAGGTTTTGACGCCGCGCGAGCCCCCGCAGACCAAGGAGGTCGCTGCGCCCGTCGAACGAGAGCGGGGCAGGCCCGCCGACT
>DATBWJ010000280.1:0-2397 GCA_036514935.1 Xanthobacteraceae bacterium | reverse complement strand
CATGTCGGCGAGGCTGAGGCCGGCCGGCAGATGATGCACATGCGGGCGCCCGGCCATCGGCATCGGCCGCCACACGATGGGAATCGAGGCGATCATGACCGGCGCTCGTGACTGCTGGATGCTCCGCCGTCGCGGAGCATGACGGTGTCAAGGTCATGGCCGGCAAGCGCGCGGTGTCGGAAGAAGCCGATGATCCGGCGGCGCACGCTCGCATGACTCACCGCGACCACGACGCTGTCGTGCGCGGCCTCGACGTGGAGGACATGGGACGGCGAGACCATGATTCCGCAATGGCTGACCGCGCGCGCGGGCCCGCGCATGAGCGCGACATCAAGAGCGCGCGGCGGACCCATCACCGGCAGCCACGGCTCGCGGGCGGCCTCGCCGGCGAACAGCGCGAGCGCGGCGAGCTCGCGCGCGCCGATCTCGCCATAGGCCGGCAGGTCAAGACCGGCCGCGCGCGCCAGCACCAGGCGCACCAGGCCCCAGCAATGCAGCCCGCCGGCTGATTCCTCTGCGGCATCGGCGAACGGGATGCCGACATAGCGCGCCGCCCAGGCCGGAATTTTCTCGGGCATGAGTCACAGTGATCAGAGGTCAGAGGTCAGAGGTCAGAGGTCAGACTGTTTGCGAATGATCAGCTCGTCATTGCCGGGCTTGTCCCGGCAATCTCGATTCAGCGGGCAAAGCCTTGCCTTCTTAATCGGGATCACCGGGACTCGCCGCTTGGCGGCGGCCCGGTGATGACGAGAATCAGATAACCAATCTCTGATTACTGATTACTGACCTCCGTCACCTGAACAGCGCCGGCAGCCGGTCGGGCGTGGCGCGCGCGGCCGGCCACGGTTCGGCGGTCAGATCGAACGAGGCGAGATCGCAGTCGACGCTGAGCGCGTCGATGCGGGCGGACGCGATGCGCAGCCAGTCGGCCTCGTAGTCGATGGCCGGCGTGGCGATCGGCTGGCGCGCCAGGATGGCCTCGCCGCCGGCATCGACCTCGCCGCTGTCGGTGAGCGCGGCGTGCCAGTCGTCGGCGCAGGCGAGCTGCAGGCGCAGGCGCGGCGAGGCTGTGAGCGTGCGCACGAAGCGGCCGATGACGCCGTCGACATTGGCGAGCCGGCAGCTCGCGCGCGGCGGCTGGTCGGCGTCGCTCAGCAGCATCAATTCGGCGGCGAGCCCGAAATAGATGACGCCCTCGTGCGCGAAATTGACGACGTCGTTGCACACGCCGATCGGATCGTGGATGCCGGGGCCGGCGATGCGCAACAGGATGAGGTCGACCGCGCCGGTCGCCGAGGCTTCCAGCGAATTGCGGCGCGGGGTGGCGAGGATGCGGGGCATGGGTCACAGAGGTCAGAGGTCAGTAATCAGTGATCAGCGGTCCAGTGATCAGCTCGTCATGCCCGGCCTTGTGCCGGGCATCCACGTCTCAAGACTCTGAGCAAGATCACCGACGTGGATGGCCGGGACAAGCCCGGCCATGACGCAATGGATGGGTCAGAATTCACGCGCGCCGGTCTGATATCTGACCTCCGACATCCGTCACCTGATCCGCAAATAGCTGATCGTGGTCATGACGTGGCCGGGAATATCGTCGGCGTCGGCGGGCGCGGCGGAGAAGCGCGCCACGATCGGCTCGCCGGTGCGCGGATGATCGCGCGCGAACGCCAGCACGCCATCCTGCAGGTCGTCGCGGTAGAAATCCATCAGCGTCGCGTACTCGGCGGCGGTCAGGCGAGCGCGATAGCTGTGCGCCTCCATCATCATCGAGGTGGCGCGGCGCTCGATCGGCGGGCCGTATTCCGGCGCGAACGAAATGACGTTGCGCTGCGGCTCGCTTGAAAAGCTGCCGGCGAGCGGGGTCTGCGGCACGGCGGCGGGCCACGGCACGGTCATGGTGGCGCGGCCATGTCAGCGCTGGGTATGCTGGACGCCGACGCCGAAGCGCCCGCGCATGACGGGGTCAAAACCGCCGCCGGCAAAGTCGCGCATGATCTCGCGCCTGGCCTCGCCGACGATCACGCGCACGAAGGCGCGGCCGTCGGGCGCGCGCGCGGTCTCGGCGCGCGAAGGCTGACCGGTCATGTTGATGATCTGCACCGGCGGCCCGCCGTATTTCCGCGCGAGCTGCCCCGGCCAGCCGATCTCCTCGCCCGCCTTGGCGACCACCACCCGCTCGTCGGACCCGACCAGGCCGCCGGCGTGCAGGCGGGGCAGCGCCGCGACCATGCCGCCGGCATGGCCGATGCCGGCAGGCGCCAGCGAGAGCGGCGCGCCGGTGCCGGCGCTAAATAGGCTGGTGAAGGCGCTGATCACGCCGCCGCCCGCGCCGCTGCCGGTGCCGCCGCCGATGGCCGCGGCGATGAGGTTGTCGATGCTCTTGTCGATGAGCTTGGT
>DATBWJ010000279.1:0-10011 GCA_036514935.1 Xanthobacteraceae bacterium | reverse complement strand
CGCCTCGCAATGACCCCCGAACGACTCAACCCGAAGGTGTCCCGCCTGAGCGCGCCGCGGCCCGGGCGGCCTGCCGCGCGCGCAATTTGAGGGGGATGCGCACGACCACGGTCGTGCCTTTGCCGACCGCCGAGCGGATGCGCAGCGCGCCGCCATGCAGATCGGCGAGCGAGGTGGCGATCGCCAGGCCCAGCCCGGAGCCGTGGTAGCTCTTGGTGAGCTGGCTTTCGGCCTGCTCGAACGGCCGCCCCAGCTTCTTGAGCGCCGCTGCGGGGATGCCGATGCCGGTATCGCTGATGGTGATCGTGACGCAGGTGCGCAATTCGCGCCCGCGCACGCGGATGCGGCCCCCTTCGGGCGTGAACTTGACGGCGTTCGTCAAGAGGTTGAGCAGGATCTGCTTGAGCGCGCGCCGGTCCGCGCTAAAGCGCACGTGGCGCGCGATATCGGTCGCGAGCGTGAGCCTCTTTTCCTGGGCGCGCGCCAACACCACGCGCAGCGCGTCGAGCAGCACGCGTTCGAGATCGATCGGCTCGACGACGAGCCGCAGCCGGCCGGCCTCGATCTTCGACATGTCGAGGATGTCGTCGATGACTTCGAGCAGGTACTGCCCGCTCTTGCGGATATCGCCGCAGTATTCGAGGTACTTCTCGGCGCCGAGCGGGCCGAACATGCCCGACTCCATGATCTCCGAGAAGCCAATGATGGCGTTGAGCGGCGTGCGCAGCTCGTGGCTCATGTTGGCGAGGAAGCGCGACTTGGTCTGGTTGGCCTCCTGGGCGCGCCGCTTCTCCTCGGCGTACTTGCCGGCGAGATCGGCGAGCTCCAGCGTCTGCTGCTTGAGCGCCTGCTGGGAGGCGCGCAGATCAGCGATGGTCGCCATGAGGCGGCGCTCGCCGTCCAGGAGCTTCTGCTCGTGCAGCTTGAGCGTCGTGATGTCGGTGCCGACCGACACGTAGCCGCCGTCCTTGGTGCGCCGCTCGCTGATATGCAGCCAGCGCCCGTCGTCGAGCCGCGCCTCGAAGGTGCGCGCGCCCCACGGGCCCTCGTTTTCCACCTTGTTGTGCACGATCGGCTTGCGGCCGTTGGTGACGACGACCTCGTAGGGCGTGCCGGGAGCGACCGCGCCGTCCGGCAGGTTGTGCAGCGTCTGGAAGTTCGAGTTGCACAACACCAGCCGGTTGTCGGCGTCCCACAGCACGAAGGCTTCCGGGATGGTCTCGATGGCGTCGCGCAGCCGGATGTCGGCGGCGACCGTCTTCTCGATGAGCTGCCTCTGCTCGGTGACGTCGACAGCGATCCCGATCAGGTGCGGCCCCGCCGCCTTGGGATCGCGGACGATCTCGCAGCGCGCCCTGAGCCAGATCCACTGCCCGCGCGCGTGACGCATGCGAAAATCGTGGTCGATCGATCGGGTCTGTCCGTCGGCAAGCTGCGCGGCGAGGTCGTAGAGGCGGATATCGTCGGGATGCACGAGGGCATGGACGTCGCCGAAGTCGAGCAACTCGTCGCGTGGCTCGAGCCCCAGGATGGCGAACATCGAGTGCGACCAGAAGATGCGCCCGCGCGCGAGATCCCAGTCCCACAGGCCGCAGCGGCCGCGGTTGAGCGCGGTGTCGATGCGCCCGCGCACCATGTCGTAGATCAGGTCGGCCTCGCGCGCGCGCGTCGCCTGCCAGTGGAAGGCAAAGCCCAGGATCAGCACGACGAACCCGGTGGTGGCCGACAGCGTCACCGTCAGCGCGGTGTCCGAGCGCCAGGTGGCGAGCGCGCCCGACTGCGGCTCTATCACGACGAGCCGGCCGAGCGGACCCTTGAGGCTGCGCACCGCGGCGAATGCGGCGGTACCGTCCGGCAACGTGATCTCGGTGAGGCCGGCGCCAAGCGTCGCCAGCGTTTCGAGCAGGCGAGGCGCGAGTGCGTTTCTCGGCGATGCAGCGATAACCTCGCCGTCGGCATCGCCGACGACGACCTTGGCGCCGGATGACAGCAAGGCGTCTTGCGAGGCGCGCTCGACAACGTCGCGGACGCGGCGGGCGAGTTCGGCCTGGGAGAGGCGGTGATCGCGGTCGAGCCGTTCACCAATAAGATCGGCGAAGAGGGCGAGTTGCCGCACGATGCCGGCGACCGCCTGGCGGCGCTGATCGTTGATCTGCACCAGGGCGCCGACAGCCATGGTGAAGAGAAAGGCGATGATCAGCACAGGCACGGCCCGCCGCAACGCGGGTTCCGCGGTGAGTAGGCGCCGATACGCCGGCTTGGCGACTGACTGAGCGAGCCCCTTGATCGAATCCGCACCTGCTGACGCCCTCGCCGTGTGAGCGGGCGCCATCGACGGCCTCCGTTCGGATTATCCCCTGCATCCTCGTTCGGAAGGATGTGCCGCATCTTCCCGAATCACTTCATTTGAATCGAAGCGATGACTCTTGTCGAGAGTCGCCGAATCAAAATTTTTGTTGCGAGCGCCGACCGCGCGCGGCGCGCGCGAAAATCCTGATGTCACCGGACTTTGCCGCGCGACCCACCGGAAATAGTGGCCAGCGCCGGCACGCCGACACAAGATCTAGCGCTCACTCGGCGAGCGAGCGCTCGACGATGTCGCTTGCATCGCGTGAGAGCGCGGTGGCTTGCGCCACGCGCCGCAGCGCGGCCTCGGCCTTGGCGCGGCGGCCTGCTTCGAGCGCGCGCCAGCTCTTGAACGCGGTCATCAGGCGGGCGGCGACCTGCGGGTTTTTTGGATCGAGCGCGAGCACGGTGTCGGCGATGAATTCGTAGCCGTGGCCGTCGGCGCGATTGAACTGCGTCTGGTTGGCCTGGGCGAACGAGCCGATGAGCGCGCGCACCCGGTTCGGATTGGCGGGCGAGAAGGCGGGATGGGCGGTGAGCGCGCGCACGCGGTCGAGGGTGGCGGCCTCGGGAATCGTCGCCTGCAGCGCGAACCACTTGTCGATGACGAGCGCGTCCGACTCGTAGTGCCGGTAGAAGTCGTCGAGCGCCTCCTGCCGCTCGGGCACGTTGTGAAGCGCAAGAGTGGCAAGCGCCGCCATCCGCTCGGTCATGTTGTCGGCTGTACGGTATTGCGTGGCGGCGAGCGCGATTGCCGTCCCGTCGCGCGTAGCAGTGAGAAGGTCGAGGCAGGTGTTCTTCAGCGCGCGCCGGCCGGCGCTCGCGGCGTCGGGCGAATAGGGCCGCTTGTCGCTCATCGCCACGTAGGTCTTCCACAAGGCCGCGCCAAGTTCGCGCCCGATCGCTGCGCGCAATCCCGCGCGCTCGACGAAGATCGCGTCGGGATCAACATCGCGGCCGATCTCGCGCGCGATGTCGGCCTCCGACGGCAGCGTGAGCGCGAGCGCGACGAAGGCCGGTTCGAGCGCGCCGTCGGCAAGCGTGGCCGCCAGCGCCTCGATGAGGCCGTTGTCCTCGCGCGTGGTGGTCGCGGGCGGGCGCGTGACGTGGCCGACCAACAGGATGGTGGCGAGCGTCTGCAGCGCCTGCCAGCGGTTGAACGAGTCGCTGTCGTGGGCGGCAAGGAAGCGCAGCTCGTCGGCCGACTGGTTGAGCGCGAGCTTGATCGGCGCGGAAAAGCCGCGGTTGAGTGAAGGCGCCGGCCGCGCCGAAATATCGGCGAACACGACGCTCTCGCTCGCCTTGGTCAGCGTGAGCACGCCGCGCGCGAGCGGGCGCCCGTCGGAAAGGACGAGCGGGAGGTCCCGGCCATCGGGGTCGATCAGCCCGACGACGAGCGGGATCGTGAACGGCTCCTTGATCGGCTGTCCCGGCGTCGGCGGCGTGACCTGCGCGCATTCCAGAGTGAACGTCCTCGCCGCTTCATCGTAGTGGGTGGTCACCGCGACTTCCGGTGTGCCGGCCTGGCGGTACCAGCGCATGAACTGGCCGAGGTCGCTGCCGCTCGCGTCGGCGAAGCACTGCACGAAATCCTCGACGGTCACGGCCTGGCCGTCGTGGCGTGCGAAGTACCGGTTCATCCCGCTGCGGAAGCCTTCCGTGCCGAGCAGGATCTTGAGCATGCGCACCACCTCGGCGCCCTTCTCGTAGACGGTCGCCGTGTAGAAATTGTTGATCTCGCGATAGGCCTCCGGCCGCACCGGATGGGCCAGCGGCCCCGCGTCCTCCACGAATTGCTGCGCGCGCAGCGTGCGCACGTCGCTGATGCGCTTGACCGGTCGCGAGCGCTGATCGGAGGTGAACTCCTGGTCGCGAAAGACGGTGAGGCCCTCCTTGAGGCAGAGCTGGAACCAGTCGCGGCAGGTGATGCGGTTGCCGGTCCAGTTGTGGAAGTACTCGTGGGCGATCACGGCCTCGATGCCGGCGAAGTCGGCATCGGTGGCACTCTGCGGCGATGCCAGCACGTACTTGTCGTTGAAAATGTTGAGGCCCTTGTTCTCCATCGCGCCCATGTTGAAGTCGGAGACGGCGACGATCATGAACACGTCGAGGTCGTATTCGCGGCCGAATGCCTGCTCGTCCCAGCGCATGGCGCGCTTGAGCGCGTCCATGGCGTAGTTCGCGCGCTCCTCCTTGCCGGGCTCCACGTAGATGCGCAGCGCGACCTTGCGGCCCGACGCCGTCGTGAAGGCGTCCTCCATGCAGGCGAGCCGGCCACCCACCAGCGCGAACAGGTAGCAGGGCTTTGGAAACGGATCCTGCCAGACAGCGAAATGGCGGCCCGTGCCGTTAACCTCGCCGAACGCAATGAGGTTGCCGTTGGCGAGCAGGACGGGGGCTTCCTCTTTGTCGGCCTCGATGCGCGTGGTGTAGACCGCCATCATGTCGGGCCGGTCCGGGAAATAGGTGATGCGGCGAAAGCCCTCGGCCTCGCATTGGGTGCAGTAGGTCCCGCCCGAGCGGTAGAGTCCCATAAGCTGGGTATTGGCCGACGGGTCGAGCACCGTCTCGATTTCGAGCAGGAACTCGCGGTTGGGGGGCTGCGCGATCGTGAGCGAGTCGGGGCTCGCGGCATAGTCGGCGGGAGCAAGCGCCTGGCCGTCGAGCTTGAGCGAGACCAGATCGAGGCCATCGCCGTCGAGCACCAGCGGCGCGGGCGCCGCGGCATCCGGATTGGGCCTGAGCCTGAGGCGGCTGCGCACCCGCGTGCGCGCAGGATGCAGCGAGACGTCGAGGTTGACGGTTGCCACCAGCCAGTCCGGCGGGCGGTAGTCGAGGAGGCGGATCGGGCTGGCTTGTTCGGTGCGCATTGCGATGTTCGGGCCTGTGGCGACCGATCTAGCGGGATTGCCGGGCGCTGTCACCACGCCCGCGCGGCCCAAGGCGGCTGCCTCGCGCCACCGGCCTGGTCTTGCGGGGCGGTTCAAACGCTCCCGCAGTCGAGTATGATGCGCGCGGCCGCAGGGGATTTCGGTGCCGGGGCAGGGGACAACGGCGAGCTTTGGGGCGCGCGCCAGCGCGCCGTCCGCGCGCACGCACGCCCGTCCTTGGGACACGGCCCTGTCGCCGCAGGTTGTGGGCTCATGAACGGGAGATGATGGTGAACGAGACCAACAAGGCGCGGATTGAACTCCTCCTCGACAGGACCGAGATTTTCGACCTCGTCCGCTTCGAACGGTTCTGTCGCGACCAGCGCGACTGGCCGGGCCTCCTCGGGTGCTACGTGAAGGGCGCGCCCGTGCGCACGACCTGGTTTGAAGGAACCGTTGAGGACTTCGCCGAAGCCTCGCGCCGCAAGATGGCCGCCGGCAGCCAGGCCAAGCATTGGATATTTCCCGCCAAGTTGCAGATCAGGGACAGCCGCGCGCTGGTCGAGAGCCCGGCGCTGATCTTCGACCGCCTGGCGTTCGACAACATCGAGTTCGACTCGTTCCAATACTGCCGCTTCTTCTCGCGCGTCATGAGGACGCCGGACGGCTGGCGACTGGCCAGTTTCGAGAGCATCTATCAGCGGGACTATCTGCGCACCATCAATCCGTCGGACCCGCTGCCGGTGGACTGGGACCTCGTCAAGACGCTGCGACCCTCCTACCGCTTCCTGGCCTACACGCAGCTCCGCCGCGGCTATTTGGTCAACCCGGAATTGTTGGGGGATGACCGCCCCGACCTGCTCGAAGCCTTCCACGCCCAAGAGCAGCGCTGGCTCGAAAGCGGACGATAGGCGCGCGCTCAGCGCTGCCTCGCGCTGGCACGCGCGGTCCGCGGCTCGGCGTGGCCGATGACGCGCTTGACCGACGGGAAGCGGCGGCGCAATCCCCGCTCCACCTCGTCGACCTTCTCGTGCACGTCGCGCACCGTGAGCGCGGGATCGACCCGGCAGTGGAAGTTGACGATCTCGCCTTCGGCGGTCTCGCGCACGCGCACCTCGTGCACCTCGCGCAGGAAGCCGAACTCGGCGGCAAGCTCGGCCAGCGCCGAGCCGATGGCGCCCGTGCGTTCGGTGGGCGCGTCGCGGCCGGCGATGTCGGTGACCTGCAGCGGCTCGATGTGGGTCTCCACCTCGACATCGGGGCCGAGCTCCTCCTGGATGGCCTCTTCGAGGCCGCTGGCGATCTCGTGGGCGGCGGCGAGCGACAGCGCGCCGTCGACCTCCAGATCGAGCGACACCGCCAGGCGCCCGGAGATGGCGTGAACGGTGACGTGGTGCACCGCAAGCGCGCGGTTGCGCGCGATCACCATCACGCGCTCGAGCACGGTCTCGCTGTCGAGCGCGCGCGGGGTGACGGTGACGGCGACCTCGGCGTGGCCGAGGGCGGCGCTCACCTGCGCGACGATCTCGCTCTTGATCGCGGCCACGCGGTCGAGCGGCAGCGTTCGGCTGGCGGCGAGATCCAATTCGACGAACAGCGTCGGCCCGACCTTGCGCACGCGCACGCGCTCGACGCCGACCACGCCCCTGATCTTCTCCACGATCCCCCTCACGCGCTCGGCAACGCCGGAGGGGGCGACGTCGGTGAGCGTGTCGATGGTGCGCTTGCCGAGCCGCCAGCCGGCCACGCAGATGAACAGCGCCACCACGACGGCGGCGATCGAGTCCATCCAGGCAAATCCGAAGGCCACGCCGGCAAGGCCGATGACCACCGCCGCCGACGACCACATGTCCGAGCTGAAATGCAGGGCGTCGGCCTCGAGCGCCTCGCTCGATGTCTTCGCGGCGGTGCGGTAGAGCACGCGCGCGCGGAAGTAGTCGATCACGATCGCGCCCGCCATCACGGCGAACGCGACGAGCGAGGCCTCGACCGCGTGCACGCCGCCGACGAGGCGATGGCCGGCCTCCCAGATGACCGCAATCGACAGCGCGAACAACAGTGCCGTCTCGGCCAGCGCCGTGACACTTTCGAACTTGCCGTGGCCGTAATGGTGCTCCTCGTCGGCGGGACGTTTCGACACCCGCACGGCGAAATAGGTCATCACCGTCGCGCACAGGTCGAGCAGCGAATGGGCGGCCTCCGACAGGATGGCAAGCGAGCCCGACGCAACGCCGACCGCGGCCTTCGCCGCCGTCAAGCCGGCCGAGGCGACGATCGATCCGAGCGCCACGCGTTCCTTCTCGCTGGCGTCCTTTTCGCTTACCATGGCGAGCTCCGCGGTGCGGCCCGGTTAACGGCAAGGCGACGGCCCGTCAATGGCGCGTTCGGCCGCGCAGGCCGCGCGGTGGCCGCGCTGGCGCCCGGCGTCTTGCCGGTGCGCCCAAACTGGGCCATGGAGGGGCGAGGGGAGACGAGGGGGAAACCGTGGCAAGGAAGGGCGAGGAGGACTTTTTCCGCGAGCGCGGGTTTGGCCTCAGGATCGGCTTCGGCGAGCGGCCGGCGCTGCTCGTCATCGACCTGGTCAAGGCCTTCACCGATCCCAGCCGCATGCTGGGCGCTGACCTCGACAATCAGATCGCGGCCACCCAGCCGCTGTTGGCGGCGGCGCACGCGCGCGACATTCCGGTGATGTTCTCGACGGTGCGCTACGACGACGCCGACCTGCGCGACGCCGGCATCTGGGCGCTCAAGCAGAAGGGCTGTGTGACGCTGCGCGCCGACGCCGACGGCCATGAGCTCGACCCGCGGCTCGATTTTGGCGCGCGCGACAGCCTGCTGGTGAAGAAGTACGCCTCCTGTTTCTTCGGCACCGACCTCGTCGCGCGGCTCAACAGCCGGCGCGTCGATACGCTGATCATCGCCGGCTGCACGACCAGCGGCTGCGTGCGGGCAACCGCGGTCGACGCGCTGCAGAACGGCTTTCGGCCGATGGTCGTGCGCGAGGCGGTCGGCGACCGCTCGGCGGCGGCGCACGAGCAAAGCCTGTTCGATCTCGACGCGAAATATGCCGACGTGGTCTCGCTCGATGAGGCGCTGACCTATTTGCGCACGGTCGGCCACAACCAACCTGCCCACTGAGGATGCGACCATGGCGAAGGGCGCCCCGACCGAGCATGACCGCTTCGCCTACTCGGCCATCGTCGATCGCCCGGCGCTGCGCTGGCCGGAGGGCGCGCGCGTTGCGGTGTGGGTCATTCCCAACATCGAGCACTTCCTGTTCGACCGGCCGGCGACCTCGATCACCCATGCCACCACCGCGCTCGTCCCCGACGTTCTCAACTATTCCTGGCGCGACTACGGCGCCCGCGTCGGCGTGTGGCGGTTGATGGACGTGCTGGAAAAGCATGGGGTGAAGGGCACCGTCGCGCTCAACTCCGATGTCTGCGCAAATTACCCGCGCATCATCGAGGCCGGCAATCAGCTCGGCTGGGAGTGGATGGGCCACGGCGCCACCAACTCGGTGTTCATCAACAAGCAGACGGAGAAGCAGGAGCGTGCGCTCGTGCGCAGCGTGGTCGACACGATCCGCACGGCCACCGGCCGCCGGGTGCGCGGCTGGCTCAGCCCGGCGCTGACTGAATCCCATCGCACCCTCGACCTGCTCGCCGAGGCCGGCATCGAGTATGTGTGCGACTGGGTCAACGACGAGCAGCCCTACCCGCTGCGCGTCAAGACCGGCGCGATGTTCTCGATCCCCTACTCGGTCGAGCTCAACGACATCCCGGCCATGCTCGATCTTGGCCGCAGCGGCGAGGAGTTCGGCGGCATGATCCGCGACCAGTTCGACGTGCTCTACGAGGACGGCGCCAAGACCGGCCGCGTGATGTCGATCTGCCTGCATCCGTTCCTGATCGGCCACCCCCATCGCAGCAAGCACTTTGATCAGGCGCTCGGCTACATCCGCCAGCGCCAGGAAGTCTGGTTCGCCACCGGGTCACAGATCATCGACTGGTACCGCAAGGCGATGGGCGGCTTGTGAGGGGGCGCTTCGCGCGCGGGTGGAGCCTCGCGAGGCATTGGGGGCATAGTTGGCGAGCAAGACGGTCGCAGCCGCAGTCTCGACGTTCGGCGCAAATGCCAAGGCAAAATTGGCGAGCGTCGCAATTACCGGCGCACCGGAAGATCAGTTGCGCGGCCCGCTTGAAGCGCTCGTGCAAAACCTAGCTGAACTTTCCGGCCTGCCTGCCGGCTCCATCCACCTGATCGGGGAAACGCCTCTCGCCGACCTGAAAACGCGTCCGGATTTCGCGGTCACCGTCGGCAAGGCTCTCGTCGGCTTCATCGAGGTCAAGGCGCCCGGCAAGGGCGCCGATCCGCGCCATTTTGACGATCCGCACGACAAGGATCAGTGGAACAAGCTGAAATCGCTGCCGAACCTGATCTACACCGACGGCAACGGATTCAGCCTGTGGCGAGACGGCAAGCTCGAAGGTGCGATCGTCATGCCGCCTTCAGCCGCGCCATCTCGGTATCGAATTCGAATCTCAGTTGCGCGGCTTCTTCCTCAGGCAGCCACCCGGTCATTTGCGGAAAGATGTTCCGGTACACCAAGAGCTTGTCCCGATCCCAGGGAATCTTTTCCGCCGCCCGCGCTTCGGCCAGAATCTTGTGCAGCCGCGCGCGGACCCTGTCCGGATCGGGCCGATAGGCCCGAGGGGCCGCGTCAGGTTCGAACAATTCGGCCTGCGCCTCGCCCTCGAACAGGTCTTGCTGGGGGGATCGCGCCATGGCCCTA
>DATBWJ010000278.1:0-4047 GCA_036514935.1 Xanthobacteraceae bacterium | reverse complement strand
CCCGGCGGCCGCCGAGCTGCTCGCGGCCGAGCGTCTGCGCGCGGCGTCCGGCGCGCCGCTCGACCCGGCGGCGAGCCGCGGCACCGTGACCGCGCAGGTGACGCTGTCGTTTTCCCTCGATACGGAAACGACCCCGTTGGTGACTTACAACGTCAGCACCGATATCACCAATTTCGCCGTCGACCGCCTGCTGGTATCGCAGCGCGTGGAGGCGCAGACGCTGCGCGTCGCCGCCAACAACCTGGGCTATCAGGTCAGGGGCGATGTCCGCATCGGCGGTACGCCGGCATCGATCGAGTATCGCAAGCAGCGCGATGAGAGCGATGCGCAATTCCGGCTGCAGGCGACCTTAGACGACGCCGCGCGCAGCCGGTTTGGGTTTGATCTCCAGGGTGCGGTCAGCGGGCCGGTCCCGGTCAAGCTCGCAGGACGCCTCGGCGCTGGCGCCGACCAGGACAGCCGCTTTACGGTTGAGGCCGATTTGACGCAGGCCAGGATCGAGAATCTGCTGCCCGGATGGATCAAGCCGGCGGGCAAGCCGGTGCGGGCGGCCTTCACCTATGTCGGCAAGCCGAAGTCCACGCGTTTCGAGGATTTCATGATCGAGGGCGCCGGCACGCTCGTGAGAGGCAGCATCGAGATCGACGCAAATGGCGAGGTCGTGGCGGCCAACCTGCCAGCGTTCGCCCTGTCCGACGGCGACAAGGCGACGCTGAAGGCTGAACGCGCGAGCGATGGGTTGCTCAAAGTGACGATGCGCGGCGACGTCTATGACGGTCGCAACTTCATCAAATCGTCGATGGCGGGAGGCGCGCGCGAGCAAAAGAATCGGACCCCGCTCACGGACCTCGATCTAGACATCAGGCTGGGCGCGGTTGCCGGGTTCAATGGCGAGGTCCTGCGCGGCGTCGATCTGCGGGTCGTGCGCCGCGGCGGTCAAGTCCGCGGCTTCGTCATAAACGGCAAGGTTGGGATCGAGGCGCAATTGGTCGGCGAGCTGCGCGCGGGCACCGGCGGCCGCCCGGTGATCTATCTCGAAACCAACGATGCCGGCGCGCTGTTCCGCATTACCGACACCTATCCGGGCATGATCGGCGGCCATATGTGGGTCGCGTTCGATCCGCCTCAGCCCGATCACGGGCCGCAGGAAGGGCTGCTCAACATCCGTGATTTCGCGGTTCGCGGGGAAGCGGCGCTCGATCGCGTGGTCGCCGGTGCGCCCGGCGGGCGGCCGAATGGCGTGGAATTCACACGGCTGCGCGTCGAGTTCACGCGGCTGCCCGGCAAGCTCGCGTTGCGCGACGGCGTCGTGCGCGGCCCGATCGTCGGCGCGACCATCGACGGCCACATCGATTATGCGGCAAGCGATGTCCGCCTGCGCGGCACGTTTATCCCGCTCTACGGACTCAACAACGTTTTTGGACAGATCCCGATCGTCGGCGTGTTCCTCGGCGGCGACAAGGAAGGCCTGCTTGGGATCACCTACGAGGTGGTTGGTCAGCCCGGCCGCTCGGTCCTGCGCGTCAATCCGATTTCGGCGGTCGCGCCGGGTGTTTTTCGCAAGTTCTTCGAATTCCCAAGCGCCAGCGTCGAGCGTCCGCCCGAGCCGTTCCCGGTGCGATAGCCGCCGCCGGCGCGCGGCTCACCCCAACCGCTACGAGGATTCACCCTTGATCGTCATCGTCCGCGCAAGCGAACGATCCGGTAACCACCGGCGTCTGTGGTTACTGGATGCTCTGCTTTCGCGGAGCATGACGAGTGAGAGACAAGGGCCCCTGGTATCACTCGGATTTCAACGTGAGGACGGCTCTTTTCTTGGCTCCGGTCCTCAGGAGTGCCCGGCCGGCGTCATCGAAATCGTCCAGCTGAAGCTTGTAGTTCGGATCCGTGATGCGCTTGTTTCCGACGAAGATCGCTCCGTCCTTGACGAGTTGGCGCGCCTGGGAGTTGGAGCTGGTAAATCCCAACCGGGTGTTGGCGGAAAGAACTCCAAAGCCGGCGTCGATCTGAGCGCGGCTGATCTCCAGCGTCGGCAGCGTCTCGCCGTAACCGCCTTCCTCGAAGGTTGTGCGCGCGGTCAATTCCGCCTGCTCGGCGGCCGCGCGGCCATGCACCAGCGCGGTCGCCTCGGTTGCGAGCACCTTCTTGGCCTCGTTGATTTCCTGGCCTCCCAAGGCGGCCAGCCTTGCGATCTCGTCGAGCGGCAGCACGGTGAACAGCTTCAGAAACCGTTCCACGTCAGCGTCCTCGGTGTTGCGCCAATACTGCCAGTAGTCGTATGGGCTGACCATGTCGGGATCGAGCCACACCGCACCGGCGGCGGTCTTGCCCATCTTTGCGCCGGACGACGTGGTGATCAGCGGAGAGGTCAGCGCAAACAGGTGCGCCCCCAGCATGCGGCGGCCGAGCTCGATGCCGTTGACGATATTGCCCCACTGGTCCGAGCCGCCCATCTGCAGCACGCAGCGGTAGCGCCGAAAAAGCTCGACGAAGTCGTAGGCCTGGAGGATCATGTAGTTGAACTCCAGAAACGACAATTCGTGCTGGCGTTCGAGCCGCAGCTTGACCGACTCGAACGCGAGCATGCGATTGACGGAGAAGAACCGGCCGACGTCGCGCAGGAAATCGATGTAATTGAGCGCGTTCAGCCAGTCGGCATTGTTGGCCATGATGGCGTGGCCGGGCCCGTCGCCGAATTGCAGAAATCTTGAGAAGATCGCGCGAATGCGCTTGAGATTCTCATCGATGGCCTGGTCGCTGAGGATTTTCCGAGTCTCGTCCTTGCCGGAAGGATCGCCCACCCGTGTCGTGCCGCCGCCCATCAGTGCGATCGGCCGGTGTCCGGTCTGCTGCATCCAGTAGAGCATCATGATCGGCAAGAGCGAGCCAACGTGCAGCGAGGGCGCCGTACAATCAAACCCGATGTAGGCGGTGAGGCGCGAGGTCCGCGCAAGCCGGTCGAGCGCTTCGGGTTCCGAGACCTGGTGGATGAAGCCGCGTTCGGACAGAACCCGCAGGAAATCCGACTTGTAGGCGCTCATGTCGTCTCTCGTTGCACCGTCCGGCGGCCTGCTTTGTCCTACCGGTTTCGCCGGGTTCGCGCGCGCCCGCAGGTGCCGGCGAGCCATGCGATATCGCGATGGACACGGTGCAAGTTGTGGCTGCGCGGTATATCAGGTTGGCAGATTGATTCAAACGGGGCTACCGGGCGATGCTGCGTGCCGTGGGGCTGATGAGCGGTACCTCGCTCGACGGTGTCGACGTCGCGCTGATCGAGACCGATGGCGAACACGTCGCGGCCTTCGGACCGTCCGGTTATCGACCATATTCCGATGCAGAACGGGCCCTGCTGCGACAGGCGCTCGCCGATGCGGCGACGTTGCAGGATCGCACCGCACGGCCGGGCGTCTTGGCGCAAGCCGAGGCCCTGGTCACGCGTGCCCATGCCGACGCGGTCGAGGCGTTCTTGGCGCAGCACTCCATTCTGCGCAGCGGCGTTGCGATCGTAGGCTTCCACGGTCAGACGGTGCTGCACCGGCCGCGCGAGCGGCTCACCGTGCAGATCGGCGACGGCGCAGCCCTGGCAAGGCGCCTCGGGCTGCCGGTCGCGTTCGACTTCCGCGCCGCCGACGTGGCCGTTGGCGGACAGGGAGCGCCGCTCACGCCGGTATTTCATGGCGCGCTCGTCCGGCGGCTTGGGCGCCCGGGTCCCATTGCCGTCCTCAACATCGGCGGGGTGGCGAACGCGACCTACTGTGACGGCGATGTGCTGGTCGCCTGCGACACCGGCCCGGGCAATGCGCTGATCGATGATTTCATGCAGGCGCGCACGGGCCGCCCCTGCGACGAGGGCGGCGTCATGGCATCGCGCGGAGCGGTCGACCAAGGCTTGGTCGAGCGCATCCTGCGCGATCCGTTCTTTGCAAGACCGCCACCCAAATCGCTCGATCGCAATGCCTTTGCCGTTGCCGGCCTGGACTTGGCGAAACTTTCGATCGCCGACGGAGCCGCCACCCTCGCCGCACTCACGGCGGCAGCGGTCGCGCA
>DATBWJ010000277.1:0-4556 GCA_036514935.1 Xanthobacteraceae bacterium | reverse complement strand
GGGCCTGGGGCGCGCCATGAGCAAAACCGTGCTCATTCTCGGAAGCGGCATCGGCGGTATCGTTGCCGCCGGCCGGCTGCGAAAAGCATTGCCGCGCGAGCACCGCGTGATCCTGGTCGAACGCGAAGCGCGCCATGTGTTTCAGCCGTCCCTGCTGTGGCTCATGACCGGAAACCGCGCGCCGGAAAATATTTCCCGCCCGGTCGATGCGCTCGGGAAGCGCGGCGTCGAGGTGGTGCGGGGAAATATCGAGCGCATCGACCCCGCGCGCCGCGCGGTTCAGGTGAATGGAACCGAATGGACGGGCGATTATCTGGTGATCGCGCTCGGCGCCGAGCTGGCGCCGGAGGCGATTCCGGGCCTGGTGCAGGCGGGATACAACATATACACCCTCGCGGGCGCGGAAGCGCTGCGCGATGCGCGCCTCAATCTGCGCGAAGGGCGGTTGGTCGTGCTCGTGGGCGGCGTTCCTTTCAAGTGCCCGGCGGCGCCGTATGAGGCCGCCATGCTGCTGGAATCCGACTTGCACCGGCGCGGCCTGCGCGGAAGCGTGAGCGTGGCGATCTATTCGCCCGAACCCGGACCCATGGGCACGGCCGGCCCGGAGGTCTCGGCCATGCTGCGGCAGATGGTGGAAAGCAAAGGCATCGCCTACCACCCCGAACATGCAGTCACCAGGGTTGATCCGCAAGAACGGCAGATTTACTTCACCAATAACACCACGGCGAAGTTCGATCTGCTGGCTTATGTCCCGCCGCATCGCGCACCCAAGGTCGTGCGCGAGGCCGGCCTGTGCGGCGAATCCGGCTGGGTGCCGGTAAACCGGTTCAAGCTCGAAACGAAATTCCCCGGCGTCTACGCCATCGGCGATGTCACCGGCATTCCGCTCGCCATCGGCAAACCGCTGCCCAAGGCCGGTGTGTTCGCCCATGAAGAGGCCGAGGTCGTCGCGCACAACATCGTCCGCGCCGTCACCGGCCGCGGCGATGAACGAACATTCCTGGGGCACGGTGCATGCTTCGTTGAAATCGGCGATGGCCGCGCCGGTTTCGGCAGCGGCAACTTCTACGCCGAGCCGAAACCGCAGGTGGCCCTCCATCCGCCCAGCCGCTGGCGGCACTGGGGCAAGATTGCCTACGAGAAATACTGGCTGTTCAGATGGTTCTGATACAGCACGGTAGATGGCGGAGAGGGTAGGAGTCGAACCTACCAGAGACAGGTTTACTGTCTCCCATCGGATTTGAAGTCCGAGAATACCACCGGGCCATCATCCTCTCCGTGAATCATATTATCAGACGACGGTGATCTCACCTGCTCCATGCTCGGTGACATGACCGATCGAAGACGCCTCGATGCCGCTTTCGCTCAGGCGCTGCAGCAGGCGCGACGCCTCCGCTCCGGGCAGCGCGATCAGCAGGCCGCCGGAGGTCTGGGGATCGAACAACAGCTCGCGCCACACCTCGGGCACCGCGTCGTCGAACCGGACGCTTTCGGAAAACGCCTGGCGATTGCCGGCGAGGCCGCTCGGCCGGATATCGCGCGCGCACAGATCCAGCGCCTCCGGAAAATGCGGCACTTTTTGGTGCTCGATGCGAAGACGCACACCGCTCGCGCGCGCCAGTTCGAGCGCATGCCCGAGCAAGCCGTAGCCGGTGACATCGGTGCAGGCGTGCACATCGTGCAACAACATCGTTTCCGCCGCCGCGCGGTTGAGCCGGCGCATCACGTTCGCCGCGCGTTCCACGAGCGAGGCCTCGGCGCGCTCCTGCTTGAGCGCGGTGGTGATGACGCCGACGCCGATGGGCTTGGTGAGAATCAGGCGATCGCCCGGTTGTGCGCCGCTGTTGCGGATGAGACGCGCGGGATCCACCAGGCCGGTAATCGCCATGCCGTACTTCACTTCCTGATCGACCACCGTGTGCCCGCCCACCAGCGCCACGTCCGCCTCCTTGAGCTTGTCGGCGCCGCCGCGCAGGATCTTGTGCAACACGCCGAGATCCAGCCCCGTTTGCGGAAAAGCAACGAGATTCAGCGCCGTGATCGGTCGTCCTCCCATCGCGTAGATATCACTCAACGCGTTCGCGGCCGCAATCTGTCCGTATAGATAGGGATCGTCCACGACGGGCGGGAAGAAATCCACGGTGTTGAGCAGCGCCAGATTGTCCGCGATGCGATAAACACCGCTATCGTCCGAGGTCTCCGGGCCAACCAGCAGATTGGGGTCGGTACTGCGCGGGAGATGCCGCAAAATATCCGCCAAACGCCCGGCATCCATCTTCGCGGCGCAGCCGGCGCAACTCGCCCATTGGGTCAGGCGGATTTTTTCCGGCGCGGTCATGCGCGCCGTTCCTGCGCCGCGATGCGCACATCGCCCTGGCGGCGTGTCACGCCCACGCGATCGAAATAGTCGAGCAACTGCATCGTGAATTCCCGGCCGGCGCCGATGGCATCGCGGAACTGGGGGAGCGTTACCTCGCCCTGTTGCGCGAGCAATTCGTCGAGCCGGTTCCGCCAGGCCTCGGCGTCCCGGCGGGTGATATAGAGATCGGGCGCCAGTTTCACCACGCGCCCGGCGCGTTCCAGTTCGCCGAGGAAACGGGCGAGGCGCGGCGCCGGCTGGCCCACGGCGCGCGCCAGCGCCTCGAGTTTCGGCGGCGGCTTGCCGCGAAACTGCAACGTGGATTCTATGCGATCGGCAAGCAGGGTTTCCGCCGCGGAGAATTGCTGGCGATGCCCCGCCACGCACAATCCGTCGGGCACCTGTTCCAGGCGGCCCGTGGCGAGCAGCCGCGCGATGAGCGCGCGAAAGACGCGCGCCTCGAGGCGCGGACAGGTCTGTTCGTGCAGTGTCGCCGGCGGCATGGCGGTGCTGCGCGGGTGCGCGCGCAGGTAATCGGCGACGGCGCTGTGCAGCCGCTCTAGCAGGTTGTCCACCGCGGCCGACGGTGCGATCCAGGCATCGTCGCCGAAATCCTCGCGTATCAGATCGGTTCGCCGCGCCAGGCGTTCGCGCAGCTGCTCCGGTGCTTGCGCCAGCTGTTCCGCCAGTTCCGCCAGGCGCCAGCCGTCGGCGCCTGGCGCCTCGAGCCACGCCTGTAGCGCCTCCTCGGCATTTCCCGTTAACAGGCATTGCAACCGCGTGCGCCGCTCGGGTCGGGCCACGGCGCGGCGACTGGCGAATGCATCGAGCACCGCGCCGCCACCGAGGGTCTGTTCCGCCGATTCGTTGCGTAATATGAAGCGGTCGCCGTACATCAAGGGCACGCCGCGTTCCAGACGCAGTTGCGCCAGGCCCGTGCCGTCTTCCGGCGCATCACCGATCCAGACGAGACGCGCGAATTCCTCCGCCGTGCCGCTGTGGAAACGCAGCCGCTGGCGGTCGCGCGGCGTCTGTTTCAATCCGTGCGCCAGCCGCAGGGAGACGTCCACGGTGTGCGCGATGCGCTCAAGGCGCGGATCGCAGATCATCATGCCGCGAGCGAGAGCTTCGATCTCGATGCCCGCGAGGTTCACGGCGCAGCGATTGCCCGCCGCCACGCTCTCGGCCGTCTGGCCGTGCTGCTGCAAGCCGCGCACGCGCACGATTTGTCCGCCCGGCAAAAGTCTGAGCGAATCGTCCTTGTGCACGCGCCCGGAGGCGATCGTGCCCGTCACCACCGGCCCGAAGCCGGGCATGGCGAAGGCGCGGTCAATCGCCATGCGGAAGTAACCGTTGTTGTCGTGCGGCCGGATCTTTTTCAGTTTTTCCGCAAGCACGCCCCGCAGGGCCTCGAGTCCCTCGCCGGTGTGAGCCGACACCGGCACGATGGGCGCTTCGCGCAGGCACGGCGCGGTTTGCGCCAGCGCGCGGATTTCATCCGTCACCGTTTGAATCCTGTCCGCCGGGACAAGATCGGTCTTGTTGAGCGCGACCACGCAGGATTCGATGCCGAGCAGCGACACGATATCGAGATGCTCGCGTGTCTGCGGCATCACACCATCGTCGGCCGCGACCACGAGCAGTACCAGATCGAAGCCGCCGGCGCCCGCCACCATGTTATGGACGAAGCGCTCGTGGCCCGGCACGTCCACGATGCCCACACGGCCCACGCCCTCGAGATCGAGATGCGCGAAACCGAGGTCGATGGTCATGCCGCGGCGCTTTTCCTCCGGCAGCCGGTCGGTATCGATGCCGGTCAGACGCCGGATGAGCGCGGTCTTGCCGTGGTCGATGTGTCCGGCGGTGCCGATGATCATGGCCGTGCGGCCGCCGCGAGCGCCTCGATCAACGGTTGTGCGTCGGGCAATCCGCGCAAATCGAGCAGCACCTTGCCGCCGTGCACGCGCCCGATCACGGGCGGGCGCAGTTCGCGCAGCGCCTGCGCCAGCGTTTCGGGGCTGCCGCGCAGCGGCGTGAGCGCGATGATCCGGGTCTCCAGCGTCTGGTCCGGGAGCGAACCGCTGCCCACCTGCGAGCGTCCGGGCTCGACCGTCACCGTCGCGCGATTCTGCGCCCAGCGCTCGACGTGCGGTTGCACGGCGTCCACGAGTTCCTTGATTTCATCCAGCTTGCGGCC
>DATBWJ010000276.1:0-5550 GCA_036514935.1 Xanthobacteraceae bacterium | reverse complement strand
GACCGGCTGGTGAGGTCGGCGAGCCACTCGGGCAGGTGCGGGCGCACGCCGCACGCCGCCTCGACTGCAGCGGGGAACTTGGCGGGATGGGCGGTCGACAGCACGATCATGGGAACGGCTGGATCGCGGTTTTCCTTCTCGGCGACGGCCACCGCCACCGCGGTATGGGGATCGGCGAGATAGCCGGTCTCGCGCCGCAGGGTGCGGATGGTCGCCGCCGTCTCCTGCTCGTCGGCGCGATCGGCGGTGAACAGGGCGCGGATCTGGGCGAGTGCCTGCGCGCCGATGGTGAAGCGTCCCGATTGCGCCAGCGATCCCATCAGCGCGCGCACGGTGCGCGCGTCGCGGCCGCAGGCGTCGAACAACAGCCGTTCGAAATTGGACGAGACCTGGATGTCCATCGACGGCGAGGTGGTCGGCACCACTTCGCGCACCTCATAGGTGCCGCTCGCCAGCGCGCGCACGAGGATATCGTTGACGTTGGTCGCAATCACCAGCCGATCGACCGGCAGGCCCATGCGGGCGGCGACGTAGCCCGCGAAGACGTCGCCAAAATTTCCGGTCGGGACGGTGAAGGCGATTTTGCGCGCGGGCGCGCCGAGCGCCACCGCCGCGGTAACGTAGTAGACGACCTGGGCGGCGATGCGCGCGAAGTTGATGGAATTGACGCCCGCCAGCCGCACGCGCTCGCGGAAGGCGTGATGGTTGAACAGCCCCTTCACGATCGCCTGGCAGTCATCGAACGTGCCTTCGATCGCCAGCGCATGCACGTTGTCCTCGGCCGCCGTGGTGATCATGCGGCGCTGGACCTCAGAAATGCGGCCGGCGGGAAACAGCACCACGACATCGACCTGGGAGCGCCCGCGGAACGCCTCCACCGCCGCCCCGCCGGTGTCGCCCGAGGTCGCCACCACGATGGTCGCGCGCTCGCCGCGCTGGGCGAGGACGTGGTCCATCAGCCGCCCGAGGAACTGCATGGCGAGATCCTTGAAGGCGAGCGTCGGCCCGTGGAAAAGCTCGAGCACGAAGGTGGCAGGCGCGATCTGCACGAGCGGAGCCACCGCCGGATGGCGGAAGCTGCCATAGGCCTCGCGCGCCATGCGCGCGAGATCGGCGGGCGCGATGGCCTCGCCGACGAACGGCCGCATGACCTCGACGGCAACCTCGGCGTAGGGCTGGCCGGCGAAGCGCGCGAGCGCGTCGAGCCGCGGCCAGGCCTCGGGCACAAAAAGACCGCCGTCGCGCGCGAGCCCGGCGAGTGCCACGTCCACGAAACTCAGCGGCGGGGCCTCGCCCCTTGTCGATACGTAGCGCACGGCCTCAAGTCCTTGCGCCGTCAGCGCAAATGGCAGCGCCCCGGCGGGGCCCGATCCCAGGACTGGCCGCGACGAAGCAGGTCAAGCCGTTGATTGAAAAGGCGTTTCCGCGCGGCAGCCGGGACCGAACCACCGCCCGGCAAGACTAGTCTGAAATCCGCTCGCTGCACAAGGCAAAGCGGAGTACCAGCGCGAACGCCCGCATTGCTGCAACCAGGAGTAAGGGCCGGCCCAGCGAATGTCTTGCCGCGGACCGTTATTTGGGGACCGGGTTCTGCAAATTCAAATGCCTGGCCCCATACGCCACCGTCCGGGCCGCCAACCGCGGGCGGACGATCATGGCGGCGCGCCGGCCTGCCCGCGCCGGCGGCCGACGAACCACACCGCGAACGAGGCCGCCACGACCGCGGCAAGGCCGTACCACGTCAGCGCGTAGGACAGGTGCGGATTGGACAGGCTCGCCCGCAGCCGGCCCGGCCGCGGCAGCCCGCCGGCGGGCACCGGGCCTTCCTGATCGATATAGAACGGGGCGACGCGGCCCCACCCCTTGGCCTCGGCCATGGCCACGGGGTCGCGCACGAACCAGACCCGGCCGGCGGCGTCGTGGTCGGCCACGAACCAGGGGCGGCGTTCGGGCCAGCGCAGGTAGCCGACGATGTCGTGCCGGCCGGTGATGGGCCGCCGCAGGCCAGCCTCGGAGGGAAGGTAGCCCTGGTTGACGACCACCTGCGCGCCGCCGGCAAGGCGCGCCGGCGCAAAGACGAAGTAGCCGGGCGCCCGCACGTCCTCGCGCAGGGCGGAGCCGGCGACATGGAGATAGGCCGCCTCCGCGGCGAGGAACTCTGCGCCGAGCCGGACGCGGCGGAACTCGAAATTCTCCGCGCTCATCTGCGGCCAGGTCGCGGGCGC
The DNA here is from genome assembly GCA_036514935.1 of Xanthobacteraceae bacterium. GTDB lineage: Bacteria > Pseudomonadota > Alphaproteobacteria > Rhizobiales > Xanthobacteraceae > DATBWJ01. Next base: position 3,325 of record DATBWJ010000276.1, on the reverse strand, counting down.
CGGCAGGTCGATGGGCGCGGCGGCGCTGCGCTCCGCGATCGTCGCGATCAGGGTTTCCTTCCAGGCTTTGCGCGCGATCTGCCACGTGCCGAGCGCAAGAAGCGCAAGCACGGCGAGCGCCGCCGCAATGCTCGGCGCCAGCACGCCGCGCGCATGCAGCGAGGGGACGGCGGTCACGGCGGCCTGCGATCGAGGCGCCCCTCCGCCGCCTGGTGGTGGTACTGCAGGGCGATCAGCAGGCCCTTCATCGGCCGCAGCGGGCCGATGGTGAGAAGAAGGACGAGCGGTCCCCACAGCAGCGCGTGCACCCACAACGGCGGCTGATAGTTGACCTCGACCAGGAGCGCAGCGCCTGCCACGATGAAGCCGGCGATCAGCACGATGAACACCGCCGGCCCGTCGCCGGCATCGGCGAAGCCAAAGTCGAGGCCGCACGCCTCGCAGTGCGGCCTGAGCGTCAGGAAGCCCGAAAACAGGCGGCCCTCCCCGCAGCGCGGGCAGCGGCAGGCGAGGCCGATCGCGACCGTGCGCGCGAGCGAATGTGGATGGTCCGCCATGGCTTCACTGATGCCGCCGGCAGCCGGCGCGCGCCTGTTCTCTTATCCCGCGGCCGCGCCCGCGCCCCATACGTAGATGCAGGCGAACAGGAACAGCCACACCACGTCGACGAAATGCCAGTACCAAGCCGAGAACTCGAAGCCGAGGTGCTGGGTCGGCGTAAAATGCCCCGCGAACGCGCGAGCGAGGCAGACGGTGAGGAAGATCGTCCCGATGATCACGTGCGCGCCGTGAAACCCGGTCGCCATGAAGAAGGTCGCGCCGTAGATGTGGCCTTTGAAGCTGAAGGCGGCGTGGCTGTACTCGTAGGCCTGAACGGCGGTGAAAGTCGCGCCGAGCAGGATCGTGCAGATCAGGCCCCATTTGAGGCCCTGGCGGTCGTTGCGCAGCAGCGCGTGATGGGCCCAGGTCACGGTGGTGCCGGAGGTCAACAGGATCAGCGTGTTGAGCAGCGGCAGGTGCCACGGGTTGAAGGTCTGGATTCCCTTGGGCGGCCACACCTCGCCGATGAATTCCCCGCGCACCACCTGGTGAAGGTCGCTCGGGAACAGGGCGGTGTTGAAGTAGGCCCAGAACCACGCCACGAAGAACATCACCTCGGAGGCGATGAACAGGATCATGCCGTAGCGGTGCGAGATCTGCACCACGCGGGTGTGATGACCCTGGTAGGTGGCCTCGCGAATGACGTCGCGCCACCAGCCGATCATGGTGTAGATCAGGCCGAGGACGCCGAGCGCGAACACCAGCGGGGCGGCGGCGAACATCTTGTGCAGCGAGGTGATGAGGCCGAGCGCCAACAGGAACGCCGAGACGGCGCCGACCGCCGGCCACGGGCTCGGATCGACCAGGTGGTAGTCGTGATGCTTGGCGTGCGCGTCGGCCATTATTCTCTCCGTTGCTTCCGGTCGTCGGGCGTGGCCCGCACCGGCGGATCAGTTGCGATTGCCATCGGCGTCATCCGTGCGCCAACTCATGTTCGCCCGGCCGCGAGCGCGCTGTGCTGGGGCGCGCGCACCGGGTAGAACGTATAGGACAGCGTGATGGTGTTGAGATCGTCGTGCTCGGCATCCTGGGCGAGCGCCGGATCGAGGTAGAACACGACCGCCATCTCGCGCCGCTCGCCTGCCTTCATGCGCTGATCGGTGAAGCAGAAGCAGTTGATCTTCTGGAAGTACGCGCCGACCGTCAGCGGCGCCACGTTGTAGGCCGCCTGGCCGGTGGTCTCGCGCGCCGCCGCGTTGACGACCGCGTAGTACACGGTCACGACCTCGCCGAGCCTGACATCGATCGCGGTCACCTCCGGCTCGAACCGCCACGGCAGGCCGCCCGCGACGTTGGCGTCGAACCGCACCGTGATCTTGCGGGCGAGCGTCTGGGCGGGCGCCGCGCGCGCGACCTGGGTGGTGCCGGCGAAGCCGGTGGTGCGGCAGAACCAGTCATAGAGCGGCACGGCGGCGTAGGACAGCGCGATCATGGCGCCGACGACGGCGCCGCAGGCGCCGGCCACCACCAGGTTGCGCATGCTGTTGCCGGCAGAGGTCATAGCGGTCGCCTCAGCACGCCCGGACCGAGCTTGACGATGGTGACGAGGTAGAACAGGAGCGCGAGCGCGCCAAGCGACAGCGCGATCGCGATCGAGCGCGCGCGCCGGCGGCGCTTCTGCTCCTCGGTGAGCACGATCCCGCTTTCGTCATCGCGTCTGTCCATGCGTCACGCGCTCCCGAACAGCCGGTGGTCGATGAGGAGCGCGGCGAACACCGCAAACAGGTAGACGACCGAGTAGGCGAACAGCGCTCCTGCCTCGCCGGCCCTGCCCGAGCGCCGCAGGCGCCAGGCGAGGCCGACCATGCCGGCGCCGGCGAAAATCGCGGCGATGCCATAGAGCGGCCCGGCGAGGCCGAGCACCCAGGGCGCCGCGCCCGCCGGCAGAAGCGTGAGCGCGTAGAGGAGAATCTGCCGCCGCGTCTCCTGGGCTCCCGCCACCACCGGCAGCATGGGCACGCCCGCGCGCGCGTAGTCGTCGGCGCGACAGAGCGCGAGCGCCCAGAAATGCGGCGGGGTCCACAGGAAGATGATGAGGAACAACAGGATGGGCTCGAGCGCGAGCCCGCCGCTCGCCGCTGCCCACCCGATCATGGGCGGGAAGGCGCCGGCGGCGCCGCCGATGACGATGTTGTGCGGCGTGCGGCGCTTGAGCCACACCGTGTAGATGCCGACGTAGAAGAAGATGGTGAAGGCGAGCAGCCCCGCCGCCAGCCAGTTGGCGACGAGCCCGAGCACCGCCACCGCGCCGCCCGCCAGCGTCAGGCCGAAGGCGAGCGCCTCCCCGGGCAGCACCCGCCCGGCCGGGATCGGCCGGCCGCAGGTGCGGCTCATGCGCGCGTCGATGTCGGCGTCGTACCACATGTTGAGCGCGCTGGCGGCGCCCGCGCCGACCGCGATGCACAACAGTGCCGCAAAGCCGAGCACCGGGTGCAGGTGGCCGGGCGCCACGAGAAGGCCGACCAGCGCGGTGAACACAACAAGCGACATCACGCGCGGCTTCATCAGCGCGAGATAATCCTCAACGCCCGCCCCGCTCGGTTCCGCGCGCGCGAGCGCCGCCTCGTGGAGATTGACGCCTCGGGTTGTCACCATCGCAGGCTCACCTTGGCCGCCTCAGCTCACCTGATGCGCGGCAGCACGTCGTACTGGTGGAACGGCGGCGGCGAGGGCAGCGTCCATTCGAGCGTGGTAGCGCCCGCGCCCCACGGATTGTCGGCCGCCC
>DATBWJ010000275.1:0-2037 GCA_036514935.1 Xanthobacteraceae bacterium | reverse complement strand
CGCATGCGCGTCTCCAGATCGGCGATGACAGCTTCGAAATTGTGGCCGATGGTGGCGGCGTCCTCGAAGCCGCCTTCGCCCATGCCCGTCGACACCAGCACGTGGTCGCGCTCGTAGACTGAGTCGAGAATGTCGGCGATGCCCTTCTTGACGCTCTCGGGCGTAATCCCGTTTGCGACGTTGAAGGCCTGCTGCTTGTCGCGCCGGCGGCTGGTCTCCGCCATCGCGCGCTCCATCGAGCCGGTTACCGTGTCGGCATAGAGGATTACCTTGCCGTCGATGTTGCGGGCGGCGCGGCCGATGGTCTGGATCAAACTGGTCTCGCTGCGCAGAAAACCTTCCTTGTCGGCGTCCAGGATCGCCACCAGCGCGCATTCGGGAATGTCGAGCCCCTCGCGCAACAGGTTGATGCCGACCAGCGCGTCGAAGGCGCCCAGGCGCAGGTCGCGGATGATCTCGATCCTTTCGATCGTATCGATGTCGGAGTGCATGTAGCGCACGCGCACGCCCTGCTCGTGCAGGTACTCGGTGAGGTCTTCGGCCATGCGCTTGGTGAGCACGGTGACGAGCGCGCGGTAGCCGGCCCCGGCGACCTGGCCGAGCTCGCCGACGAGGTCATCGACCTGGGTGCGGGCGGGGCGCACCTCGACCGGCGGGTCGATCAGCCCGGTCGGGCGGATCACCTGCTCGACGAACACGCCGCCCGACTGTTCGAGCTCCCAGCCGCCCGGCGTCGCCGACACGCAGGTCGTCGGCGGGCGCATAAAATCCCATTCCTCGAAGCGCAGCGGCCGGTTGTCCATGCACGAGGGCAGGCGGAAGCCGTATTCGGCCAGCGTCGCCTTGCGCCGAAAATCGCCGCGGTACATGCCGCCGAGCTGCGGGATGGTGACGTGGCTCTCGTCGACGAAGACCAGCGCGTTGTCGGGCACGTATTCGAACAGGGTCGGCGGCGGCTCGCCCACCTTGCGGCCGGTGAGGTAGCGCGAGTAGTTCTCGATGCCGGCGCAGGACCCGGTCGCCTCCATCATTTCGAGATCGAACAGCGTGCGCTGCTCGAGCCGCTGCGCTTCGAGCAGGCGGCCGGCGCGATTGAGTTCGTCGAGGCGCTGACGCAGTTCGAGCTTGATGCCGGCGATCGCCTGCAGGAGGGTGGGGCGCGGCGTGACATAGTGCGAGTTGGCATAGACCTTGACGAAGGAAAGCTCGTCGGTCTTGGCGCCGGTGAGCGGATCGAACTCCTCGATCGATTCCACCTCCTCGCCGAACAGGTTGACGCGCCAGGCACGGTCCTCGAAGTGGGCCGGGAAAATGTCGATAGTGTCGCCGCGCACCCGGAACGTGCCGCGCGAAAAATCGCTGGTGCGCTTGTACTGCAGCGCCACCAGGTCGGCGATGAGCGCGCGCTGCTTGACGCGCTCGCCCCGCTTGAGCGTGAACGTCATGGCCGTGTAGGTCTCGACCGAGCCGATGCCGTAGATGCACGACACCGAAGCCACGATGATGACGTCGTCGCGTTCGAGCAGCGCGCGCGTGGCGGCGTGGCGCATGCGGTCGATCTGCTCGTTGATGGAGGATTCCTTCTCGATGTAGGTGTCGGTGCGCGGGACGTAGGCTTCCGGCTGGTAGTAGTCGTAGTACGACACGAAGTACTCGACCGCGTTGTCGGGAAAGAAGCTCCTGAACTCGCCGTAGAGCTGGGCTGCCAGCGTCTTGTTGGGCGCAAGGACGAGCGCGGGGCGCTGGGTCTCCTCGATCACCTTGGCCATGGTGAAAGTCTTTCCCGAGCCGGTGACGCCGAGCAGCACCTGCGTGCGCTCGTTGCGGCGGACGCCCTCGACCAGCTCGCGGATCGCCTGCGGCTGGTCGCCCTGCGGCGCGAAGTCGGATTTGATGCGGAAGCGCACGCCGCCTTCGGACTTTTCCGGGCGTGGCGGGCGATGCGGCGTCCAGATTGTCGGCGCGCCGTCCTCGCGCAGAAATTCGCGGCGGCCCTCGCGCAGCAGGATTTCGAGCGCCTGCTGGCTGGCAAGGCCG
>DATBWJ010000274.1:0-11132 GCA_036514935.1 Xanthobacteraceae bacterium | reverse complement strand
CCCCCCTCCCCACCCCTCCCCCGCAAGGGGGGAGGGAGCAGGCCATGCCCAATGATCCTCCTTCCCGCCATCGACCTCAAGGACGGCCTGTGCGTGCGCCTGGAGCAGGGCGACATGAACCGCGCGACCGTCTTTCACCGCGACCCTGCCTGGCAGGCGCATCTGTTCGAGGCGCAAGGGTTTGAGTACCTGCACGTGGTCGATCTCGACGGCGCCTTCGCCGGCAAGCCGGTCAACCAGGCCGCGGTCGAGCGCATCCTGGAAGCGATCTCGATCCCCGTGCAGCTCGGCGGCGGCATTCGCGACATGGCCACCATCGAGGGCTGGCTCGGCAAGGGCGTCACCCGCGTCATCATCGGCACTGCGGCGGTGCGCCGGCCCGACCTGGTGAAGGAGGCCGCGCGCAAGCATCCCGGGCGGATCGCGGTCGGGCTTGATGCGCGCGACGGCAAGGTGGCGGTCGAGGGCTGGGCGGAAACCTCAGAACTTTCCGCCGTCGAGATCGCCCGGCGGTTCGAGGACGCGGGCGTGGCGGTCATCATCTATACCGACGTGGCGCGCGACGGCATGCTCAAGGGGCTCAACTTCGACGCTGCGATCGCGCTCGCCGAGGCGATCGCCATTCCGGTGATCGCGGCGGGCGGGCTTGCCTCGCTCGACGATGTGCGTGCCTTGCTCGAACCTCGTGCGCGCAAACTCGCGGGCGCCATCGCCGGCCGCGCGCTCTATGACGGAAGGCTCGATGCGGCCGAGGCGCTGCGGCTGCTGCGCGGGGCGAAGGTGCAAACGTCATGAGACCAAGGACGACTGACATGCAGGCAATCATGGCTATCGCTGCCGTCGTGATATCGCTGCTTGTCGGCTCGAATTCAGCCATTGCACAGGGAAGCCGGCTGGCGATCCTGATGCCCGGCGCGGGCGGTGTGCATCCCAACGACTTCATGGTGCGTAACGAGGGCCGCATTCGCGCCGCCGGGATCGATACCGTCGTGACAACGTCACCGAGCCAAGCCGCGTCGATCGCGCAAGCCGAAACGGCGAAGGGCCGCAAGGTCGTGATCGCTGGCATGAGCCGGGGCGCAGCACATGCCGCGGCGGCCTTGGCGGCAGGCGCAAAGGTGAACGGCGTCGTCTTCGTGTCCGGCGTGTTCGGGGAGGTCAGGGCCAATCTCGGCTCACCGGCGCTGCTTCCGCGCACGCTTGTGGTTCACCATGTCGCGGACGCTTGTCCCGCCACCTCGCCCGAACTCGCGAAGGATTTCGTGCAATGGGCGCAAGGGAAGGCCGCGATCCGATGGATCAATACCCGCGGCACTCCCGTCGGGCGTAATTGTGGGCCGCGAGGAGCGCATGGATTTTTCATGCAGGACGGGCCGGCCGTCGCCGCCATCGTCGGTTTCATTCGCTCACGATAGCCACGATGTTCAAAGTCCGCGTCATTCCCTGCCTCGACGTCAAGGACGGCCGCGTCGTCAAGGGCGTCAAGTTCGTCGACCTGCGCGACGCCGGCGACCCGGTCGAGGCGGCGATGGCCTATGACGCGGCGGGCGCCGACGAGCTGTGCTTCCTCGACATCACCGCCAGCCACGAGAACCGCGGCATCATCCTCGACGTGGTGCAGCGCACGGCGGAAGCCTGCTTCATGCCGCTCACCGTGGGCGGCGGCGTGCGCACGATCGAGGACATCCGCGCGCTCTTGCGGGCGGGCGCCGACAAGGTGTCGATCAACACCGCAGCGGTGCGCAACCGGCAGTTCGTCAGGGAAGCGGCGGAGAAATTCGGCGACCAGTGCATCGTGGTGGCGATCGACGCCAAGAAGGTGTCAAAGCCGGGCGCGCCCGAGCGCTGGGAGATTTTCACCCATGGCGGGCGCACGCCGACCGGCATCGAGGCCGTCGCCTATGCCCAGGAAGTCGTCCGGCTCGGGGCGGGCGAGATCCTGCTGACCTCGATGGATCGCGACGGCACCAGACTGGGCTTCGACATCGCGCTCACCCGCGCGGTCGCCGACGCGGTGCCGGTGCCGGTCATTGCCTCGGGCGGGGTGGGCACCCTCGATCACCTCGTCGAGGGCATCCGCGACGGCCACGCCACGGCGGTGCTCGCCGCCTCGATCTTCCATTTCGGCGAGTTCACGGTGCGCGAGGCCAAGGAGCACATGGCGCGCGCCGGCCTGCCGGTGCGGCTGGACGGGTAAGCGCCCGGGGTTACCGGGCTCGCGGCGCCGGTCGCGGGTGGCGCAACCGGGCCCAAAAAATGATATGGCAGGGCCATGACCGACTTCACGCTGCGCGAACTCGAGCGGCGCGTGCGCGAGCGCGCCATGGCAAGCCCGGATGTGTCCTATACCCGCAAGCTGCTCGACAAGGGCGTCGAGCACTGCGCCAAGAAGCTCGGCGAGGAGGCGGTCGAGACCGTCCTTGCCGCCGTGGCTGAGGACAGGGACCGCCTGATCGCCGAGACCGCCGACCTCCTTTATCACCTGCTGGTGGTGCTCACGGCGCGCGGGGTTGCGCTGTCCGAGGTGGAGGCGGCGCTGGCGGCGCGGCTGAGCCGATCCGGCCTTGAGGAGAAGGCGGCGCGCCGGCCCGATTAGATCGGCCTTGCCCACAACGACGCGCCCCGCCGCGCCATCCATTTGACAGCGCGCCTGTTTTTGTCCCAAAAGCCGGCGGCCTTTGAGGGTCACGCGCCGGGCGGCGACGATGGAACAGCGCACCGAGGACGGCTTCTCGCCCTACCGGGTGTTTTCACGCGCGGAATGGGCGTCGTTGCGCGCCGACACGCCAATGACGCTCGATCCCGAGGAGGTGGCGCGGCTGCGCTCGCTCCACGATCGGCTCGACATGGCGGAAGTGGAGGAAATCTACCTGCCGCTGTCGCGCCTGCTCTCGCTCTACGTCGCCGCCACCCAGCGTCTGTTCCGCGCCCAGCAGCGCTTTCTCGGCACCGAGGACGCCAAGATGCCCTACATCATCGGCGTCGGCGGCTCGGTCGCCGTCGGCAAATCCACCACCGCGCGCGTCCTGCAGGCGCTGCTCGCGCGCTGGCCGAACGTGCCCAAGGTCGATCTCGTCACCACCGACGGCTTCCTCCACGCCAACGCGGTGCTGGAGCGCGCGGGGCTGATGGAAAGAAAGGGATTTCCGGAAAGCTACGATCTGCCGCGGCTCTTACGCTTTCTCTCCGACATCAAGGCCGGGCGCCGGCCGGCGCGCGCGCCGGTTTACTCCCATCTCGTCTATGACGTCTTGCCCAACTATTGGATCGAGATCGACCGGCCGGAAATCCTGATCGTGGAGGGGCTGAATGTTTTGCAGACCGGCCTGCCGCCCAAGGGCGGCAAGGTCATCCCGTTCGTCTCCGACTTCTTCGATTTCTCGGTCTATCTCGACGCCGACGAGGACGTGCTGAAACAGTGGTATGTCGATCGCTTCCTGGCGCTGCGCGAGACCTCGTTCCGCGATCCGAAATCCTACTTCCATCGCTATGCGAAGCTGAGCGACGAGGAGGCCATCGCAACCGCCACCTCGATCTGGACGCGCATCAATCTCCTCAACCTGCACGAAAACATCCTGCCCACGCGCCAGCGCGCCGATCTCATCCTCAAGAAGGGCGCAAGCCATCTCGTCGAGGAAGTGGCGCTGCGGCGGCTGTGACCTCGCCGCCTCACGCGCCGAATGATACATGGCGGTTGGTGCGTGGCTTGCCCCGCGACGCGCATGGCGCACCGACTTGGCCGCAGGGGCGCAACCAGCCGGCAACGCAGCATGAGTTCGAGCGACATCGACACGGAAAAACGAGGCTGGTGGCGGCGGCTGACCGGCGGTCTGCGGCGCACGTCGTCGGCCGTTGCCGGCGCCGTCTCAGACCTCGTCGCGAAGCGCAAGCTCGACGCCACTCTGATCGAGGAACTGGAGGAGGTTCTCATCCGCGCGGACCTCGGCGTGGAGGCGGCCGCCCGCATCGCGGCTGCGATTGGCGAGGGGCGCTTCGAGCGCGATGTGACGCCCGAGCAGGCGCAGGCGATTCTGGCCGAGGAGGTGGAGAAAATTCTCGCGCCGGTCGCAAGGCCGCTTGCAATCGAGGCGAAGCGGCCGTTCGTCATCCTGGTGGTGGGGGTCAACGGGTCGGGCAAGACCACCACCATCGGCAAGCTGGCGGCGCGGCTGCGCGGGCAGGGGCGCAGCGTCACGCTGGTGGCCGGCGACACGTTTCGCGCGGCCGCGATCGACCAGCTCAAGGTGTGGAGCGAGCGCACCGGCGCCGGCTTCTTCGCGCGCGCGCCGGGCGCCGACGCCGCCGGGCTCGCCTTCGATGCGCTCGCCGCAGCAAAGGCAGCCGCAACGGACGTGATGATGGTCGACACCGCCGGGCGCTTGCAGAACAAGGCGGCGCTGATGGGCGAGCTTGAGAAGATCGTGCGCGTGATGAGGAAGCTCGACGACAGCGCCCCGCACGCGGTGCTGCTCGTGCTCGACGCCACCGTCGGCCAAAACGCGCTCTCGCAGGTCGCCGAGTTCCAGAAGACGGCCGGCGTCACCGGCTTGGTCATGACCAAGCTCGATGGCACCGCGCGCGGCGGAATCCTGGTGGCGGTGGCAGCGAAATTTGGCCTGCCTGTGCATTTCATCGGCGTCGGCGAGGGCGTGGAGGATTTGGCGCCATTCGAGGCACGCGATTTCGCCCGCGCGATCGCGGGGATCGAGTCCTGATCGTACGAGGCGGCGGGCCTGCCGAAAGCAGCCCCGGTTGCCTCACTCGCAGGAAAGGAAGGCGATGAGGGCTCCATGCCACCCATCGATTGTCCGCCATCTACAATCCTACCGGATCCGACAACAAAACAGACACCATGAGCGCGATTATTGCCGTGGGCCGGCGCATTCTACGTCTGGTTGCAGGCATATAATTGCTTCGGGTTTTTTGCGCCGTACGGTCAACACGTCTCGCTGACATGTGCGCTCAGTGTGATCTGTCCGGCAAGGATGCTGGATTTGCCTGTCCCGACGTCGCCGCGGTGCAAGCCGTCACGGGCGATGGCGAGATCGTGATCGCTGCGCCGAGCGTTGGCGATGACGAGCCGCTCGGGCAGTCGCCGGGGAGCGCGGGCGATACGGTTCCAGGGGCGACCTCGACCATCTTCACGCTGTCCAATGACGCCGTGGCGAGGGGCTACATCAATTCGAGCGGGGACCAGGATTGGTATCGCATCACTCTTGCCGCGGGATCGACCTACACATTCGCCGAGAATGGCTTCGGCACAGGCGCGCTTCGGGACACCTTCGTCAGGCTGTACAATTCCTCGGGGACGTTGGTGACTTCCGACGACGACAGCGGACCTCTTCTCGGCTCCCTGCTGAGATACACGGCGCCGACCACAGGCACCTATTATGTCTCGGCCGGCGCCTACGGCTCTGGCACGGGTCAGTATCTGCTGACGATGAATGACGCCACGACGCCGTATCTTCCGGTCGTCGCCGTCGCCGACATCGCCGGCTTCAACGGGGGCGAGGGAGACCGCATCGACCTCACCGCGCTGGTGCTTTCCGGCTATGCGGCGGTGAGCGCGGTGGCGCAGGATTCCGGCGCCGATGTGGTCGTGCAATTCGCCGCCGCGCAGGCGATCACGCTCGTCGGCCTGCACGCCGCCGACCTGCAAGGCGGCTGGTTCCTGCTGTAGGGACGGCACGCGCCTGATCTCGCCCTGACTTCGGCTGCGGCGAGCGAGCAGACGGAACACGCGGCACCGCTGTGCGTCACCGAACTCCGCGCTGGCTGTGCGCGTCGTCGTGCTCAAGCGAGCGCCACTGCCGTTCGATGAACGCTTTGTCGAGAAAGCGCGGCGCCGGACCGGACCAAATCGCAGATACAACTTCGACGGTGTTGAAGAACCGGCGATCAAGCTGATAACTTCGCAGCCGGGAGGACGTGCGCCACCGCAGAGAGGCATCGCGCCACGAGATTGGCCGCCGGCGCTGCGAGAACCCACACAGGAGGATTTGGTCGATGAGTGTCAATCGCATGTCGTCTTGCGCCGCAGCGCTCGCCGCGCTCGCGATGTGGGCGGGCCCGGCCTCGGCGGTCGAGCTGGTGTTCGGGTCCTGGGTGCCGGCCGGCGATTACCTCAATCGCGTGGCCTTGCCCAAGGCGTTCGCCGAGATCGCCAGGCAAACCAACAACCAGATCACCTGGAAGCTCGTTCCCGGCGGCCAGCTCGCCGATCCGAAGGCGACGTTCCAGGCCGTTCAGGACGGCCTCATGCACGGCGGGCTCGGCATATCGGTCACCGTGCCCAACCTCATTCCGTCGCTGAACACGTTGTACAGCACGATCGTCTTTGTCGACGACACCGTGGCGGCGAGCGGGGCCGCGCTTGAAACCTACACGCTCAACTGCCCCTCGTGCATCGAGGAGTTCAAGAAGATCAACGCGGTGGCGGTGGCGGGCTGGACCAGCGCGCCCTATCACCTCACCTGCACCAGTCCGGTCAAGACGCTGGCTGATCTCAAGGGCAAGCGCGTGCGCGCCACAGGGGGCAGCAACGAGATGATGCAGATGTTCGGCGCGGCGTCGGTTTCCGCAACGCTGGTCGAGACGGTCGGCCTGTTGCAGCGCGGCGGTCTGGACTGCCAGTTCGGCGTCCACACCTGGCTCAAAATCTATGGCTACGCCGACTTTGCCAAGTACCACACGTCCACGCCGCTGGGCTTGACGGGACCTGCGGTCAATATCTTGAACCGCGACGCCTGGAACAAGATGACCGCCGAGCAGAAGAAAATCCACCTCAAGCAGATGTCCTATGTCAGCGCCGCGCTCGCGCTCGGCGAGTTCCTGATCGAAAACGAGAAAGTCCTGGCGGAACTGAAGACCACCAAGGGCCTTCAGATCGTCCAGGGCGACGACAAGGCGTTCCAGGAGGCGACCGCCAAGTACGACGCGGTCCAGCGCCAGCGCAACATCGAGAACGCCAAGAAGTTCGGGGTGCCGGACCCGGCGGCCATCATCGACGCCTATGTCAAGAACCAGCAGAAGTGGGCAAGGATTTCCAAGGAAGTCGGCCGCGACATCGACAAGTTTGCGGCGGCCCTTCAGCGCGAGGTCTACGACAAGGTCGACCTGTCCAAGCTGTAATACCAACCGTTATAAGGATTTACCAATCATCGTCATCGTCCGCCAACGGGACCGGCCGAAGGCCGGCCCGATGGTAAACTCCAGCGGACGATCCAGTAATCACCGGCGTCCGTGGTTACTGGATGCTCCGCTTTCGCGGAGCATGACGAGTCAGAGACGGGTGTCGTTGGTCTCAATCGAGGATCGTGGTCTTTCCTTGCTCGGAGGGATGCAGGAGATATTGCCCTTGGCGATTGCGGGCGAGCAGACCTTCGTCTCGCAACGCGTTCAGGGCCAGCGTCAGCTCGCGGCCGTCGTCGCTGCCGAGCAGCCGCACGAGATCGACGAAGTATTTCGGGCCATCCTTGAGCGCGTCGCGGACGGTCGAGAATTTGGCCTCGCCGGGCTCGATGACCGGGGCCGACGGAGCAAGGTCGGTAATCCGCTTCGGACGGCCGAACGCAACGGTGCAGTCGAAACCGAGCTTGGTGCCGAGCAGACGGCCGTCCAACGAGGGGTCGGCGGGCAGGCCCCAGGCCTTGTCGAGCACGACGAGGTCGCGGTCGCCCTGGAAGCGCGTGGCAAATGCCCATTCGGCGTGGGCATTGTCGGTGATGTCGACGTCATGGTCAAAAACCCAGAGATGCTTGATCCACCAGATGGCGCCAAGGACGGCGGAAATGACGGCGCGGGCATCGCCCGGCCGGCGCTGGCGGATTGCGATGCGGATGTGGAGCGAGACCGCTGATCCCGGCACGGCATGGACCGCGACCGGCTCGCCGATCCGATTGACGCGCAGGAAATCGAGGATGACGGCCTCGGTCTGGAGCGCGCTGGTGTGGAAGGTGTCGCTGTGGGCAAACGCCCGGGTCGAGCCGTGCAGCACCGTCTGGTGCAGGGCGTCCGCGCGCATCGTGATCGCGGTGCAGTGAAACACCGGATCGATGTGCATGTCGCCGTAGTAACCCATGTACTCGCCATAGGGCCCGTCGGGCTCGCGGTAGCCCCGCTCGTCGAGATAGCCCTCGATGATCATCTCGGCGTCGGCCGGCACGCGAATGTCGCTGCTGATGCACTTGACGACCGGCAGGCATTCGCCGCGCAGGCCGCCGATGATCTCGATTTCATCAACCGGTAGGCGCTCCTCGGCAGCCATCGAAATGCTCGGATGACACCCGAGCGCGAATGCGATCGGCAGCCGCTGCTTTCTCTGCACGCACCGCAGATAGATCTCCCGCAGATGGGATGGACCGAACAGGTTGGTGCCGCATTCCGTGCGATTGCGCAGGCTGAGCCGCCGCGCACCGACGTTCGAGCGGCCGGTGTCCGGATCGAGCGCAAAATCGATAGCGGCAGAAATGTAGGGACCCCCGTCCAATTCGTGCTGCAGGTGAAAGGGAAGCTTGGTCAGGTCGATGTCGCTGCCGGTCACGACCACGGCGTGAACCGGGGCTTCGCCGGAGGGGATTTCGACCGCGGGCTGCGGCGCCTTGCGCCGTTTCAGATAGGTCTCGACCACCTCGCGCTCGGTGGCGCCAAAGGCCGCCGCGAGCCGCCGGCGGCTGCCCATGATGTTGGCGACGAGTTCGTGGCGCTCCGGCCCGGCCTGCTTAAACAGAACAGCCTTGTCGGTGGCTTCGATCAGCCTGCTCACATCCTTGAGGGGTACCGGCTCTTTACGAACGTCGACCTCGCCCAGCTCAATCAGCCGCTCGACCAGCCTGCGCAGTCGGAATTTCTCCACATCGATCTTTGTTGCTCGGGTCCCCGACATCCATCTGTCTCCTCGTTGGAAGGCAACAGCAGTCGCTGGTCGCTTGGGTTTCTTTAGACTACGCACGATCGCCGCCCTTGTCGATCACGGGCGACGGGCGCGGCGAGGCGGGTACTCGTGCCTCATTTGCGTAACCGGTTGCGTCTTGGGATTGCCGGCAGCAAGGGCCAAAAATGAGTTGCAATTAGAAACCGACTTGGGGCAAGGTGCCGCGCTGCATCCGTGCGTCAATTGAGGGAAGAGGAACGATGTCGGACTATGAATTCCTGAAGTACCGCGAGGAGGACCGCGTCGGTTACCTCACGCTCGACCGGCCGGACAAGATCAACGCGCTCACCGTCAAGATGTCGGATGAGCTGTTTCGCGCAATTCTGCACGTGCGGGATTCCAGAGATCTGAGGGCGCTGGTGATCAAGGGCGCGGGCGGGAATTTCTGCGCGGGCGACGATCTGACGGAAATGTTTAGCTGGGGCGATTGCAACGACTTCACGCGCCGCGCGCAGATTTATCAGCAGACCGCCAACATTCTCGAGGACCTGGACAAGATCACGATCTGCGCGGTCGACGGTTATGCGGTCGGCGGCGGGCTGGAAATAACCATGGCGTGCGACTTCGTGATCGCCACCGAACGGGCGCGCTGGGGCATGCCGGAGGTCGACTGGGGCATCACTCCGGGATGGGGCGGCACGACGCGGCTTGCGCGACTGATCGGGCGGCGGCTGGCGAAGGAAATCAACATGATCGGCGCCCTCCATCCCGCGAAGAAGGCGGTCGAGCTTCATCTGTGGAACCGCGTCGTTGCCAACGACAAGCTCGATGAGGAAGTGCAGACGCTGCTGGCCGTTCTGGGCTCCAAGCATCAGCAGGGGCTGCGTCAGCTCAAGCTGATCATCAACAAGGGGGTCGAGTGCGACCTCTACACCGCCCAGGGGTTCGAGGCGCTGTCGGGGGGGTTCTCGGCCGCCGTCAACGGCCTGTGGCGGATTCCGGATGCCGACCACGGGCGCGGCCTTGAGGCCTTCGCAACCAAGAACGAGCTGGCGCAGAGGCGGCGCAACATGGCGCGCAACTTCTGGGTCGACTGACGCAGGGCGCGCGCACTCCCCGCCGCGAAGCTGCCGCGGGGAGGCTGCTTGCATCGCGCGACAAGCGATGAATGGACAGCCATCACGATGCTGACCGGCCGCGCGTGTTCCGTTGCCAGAGCGCTGGAGGTCATGGGGGACCCCTGGGGGTTCCTGGCGATGCGGGGATTGTTCTTCGGCCAACGGCGTTTCAATGAAATCCGCGATCACGGCGCCATTCCGCGGAAAATCCTTGCCAGCCGCCTGAAAATCCTGGTGCGGGAGGGCGTGGTGCGCCGGCGCCGCTACCACGACCGGCCGCCGAGGTACGAGTTCGTCCTCACTCAGAAAGGCCGTGACCATTATCTTCCCGCGATCGCGCTGATGCGCTGGGGCGACCGCTGGCTTTCTGGACGCGGGCACAGCCCGATCATTTTGCGCCACAGGCTGTGCGGGCGCGCTTTCCACGCCATCACCGTCTGCTCGCAGTGTCGCCAAGAGGTGAACATCCGGGATGTGAATCATCGGCCCGGCCCCGGCGCCGGCGTCGAATCGCGCGGCAAGGTGCCGCGAAGCCGTCGCTCGGTGTCGCCCGATATCTATCAACGGGCGTGGCCTTGCTCCATTGCGCGAACGCTGGGCATCGTCGCCGATCGGTGGCTGTTTGTGATCATGCGCGAGGCGTGCTTCGGGGTCCGGCGCTTCGATGACTTTCATCGCGCCACCGGCATCGCACGCAACGTTCTCGCCGATCGTCTCCAGCGCCTTGTGGCCGATGACATGCTGCAGACCAAACGCTACCACCGGCGGCCCGAGCGCTTCGAATACCGCCTGTCGAAGAAGGGCAGGGACCTCTTCCCGGCCATCCTCGCCCTGTTGGCCTGGGGCGACCGCTGGGCAGCAGGGCGCCGTGGTCCGCCGCTGATCGTCACCCACCGCACGTGCGGGCGCGATTTCTTTCCGCTCGTCGTCTGTTCGCAATGCCGGGAACCGATCGCGGTTCACGACGTGACCTACCAACTCAATCCAGCGGTGTTCAGCAAGGGCGACCGCAACGCGCCCACCTGGTCGCCGGTGCATTTTGCGGGGCCGAATGATCCAGGTCGTGCCAGCCGCCCCGGTTCTCTCAGAGCCTAATGCGGGATGCTGCCAGATCGACTCGTTCGCGGTCATTGCGAGGCGGG
>DATBWJ010000273.1:0-7817 GCA_036514935.1 Xanthobacteraceae bacterium | reverse complement strand
GAAATAGTGACGAACCAGGCCGTTGAAATTGAACGGGGCGGGGGTGCCGGCGTAGAGCTGGATCGAGCGCGTCTCCGGCAGCTCGCGCGCGAGGCCGGCGAGCGCGAACAGCGTGCGCTCGGTGTCCTCGAGGCTTGCGCCCTCGACCAGGTCGACGACGACGGCGATCTCCGATTTGTTGTCGAACGGCAGGAGCTTGACGGTAACGCTTTTGGTCACGAACAGGCCGCAGACCGCGAGCGTCGCGATCCCGACCGCGATGAGGAACGTCCAGGCCGCCCGGCGCGAGCGCACGACCGGGGCAGCGAGCCGCCGGTAGAAACGCCCGAGCGCGCCTTCCCCGTGGGGAGCCCCGTGCTCGCTCGCGGCGCGCGCGGACGGGGCAAGGCGCAGCATCAGCCACGGCGCCACCACCACCGCCACGAAGAACGAGAACAGCATGGCCGCCGAGGCGTTGGCCGGGATCGGCGCCATGTAGGGCCCCATGAGGCCCGACACGAACAGCATCGGCAACAGCGCGGCCACCACCGTCAATGTGGCGACGATGGTGGGATTGCCCACTTCCGCCACCGCCTCGACGGCGGCCTGCAGGCGGGGGCGGCCGTCCCGCATCGCCCAGTGGCGCGCGATGTTCTCGACCATCACGATGGCGTCGTCGACCAGAATGCCGATGGCGAAGATCAGCGCGAACAGGCTGACGCGGTTGATGGTGTAGCCCATGGTGTTGGCCGCGAACAGCGTGAGCAGGATGGTGGTCGGGATGACGACGAAGGTGACCACGGCCTCGCGCCAGCCGATCGTGAGCGCGATGAGCACAACGATCGACAGCGTGGCAAGCGCGAGGTGGAACAAGAGCTCGTTGGCCTTCTCGTTGGCGGTCTCGCCGTAGTCGCGCGTCACCGTCACGACGACGTCAGAGGGAATGAGGTCGGCCTTGATGACATCCAACCGCCGCAGCACCTCGTGCGCCACCACGACGGCGTTGGCGCCGGTGCGCTTGGCGAGCGCCAGGCTCACCGCCGGAGTGCGCTGCCAGGTCCCGTCGCGGCCGGGAGCATCGGTCCAGACGCGGTGCTCCTGCGGGCTCGGCCCAATCACCACCGCCGCAACATCGCGCACGTAGACGGGGCGATTGTCGCGCGTGGTCACCAGCAGGAGGCCGATGTCGGGCACGCCCGACAGCGTCTGCCCGGCCGCGAGCGAGCGCGCCGTGCCGGCGTCGCGCACCTGGCCGGCCAGGAACGAGCGATTGGCGTCGCGCACCTTGGCGACGAGCTGTTGCAGCGTGACGCCTTGAAGCGCCAGCTTTTCGGGATCGGGCTCGACGCGGATCTGCTCGGGGCTGCCGCCGGCAATGAAGGTCAGGCCGATGTTGTCCACCTTCATCAACTCGGCGCGCAGTTCCTCGGCGATCTGATAAAGGTCCTTGTCCGTCCAGCGCGCGGCCGCCTCCGGCGTGGGCGAGAGCGTCAACACGACGATCGGCACGTCGTTGATCCCGCGGCCGACGATCAGCGGCTCCGGAATTCCGACCGGGATGCGATCCATGTTGGCGCGGATTTTCTCGTGCACGCGCAGGATGGCGTCCTCGGCCTTGGTGCCGACGAGGAAGCGTGCCGTCACCATCACGCGGTCGTCCTGGCTCTGGCTGTAGACGTGCTCGACGCCGTCGATGCCCTTGACGATCGCCTCCAGCGGCTTGGTGACAAGCTCGACGGCGTCCGGCGCCTTGAGTCCGTCGGCGGTGACGCGGATGTCGACCATCGGAACGCTGATCTGCGGTTCCTCCTCGCGCGGAATGACGAAGAGCGCGATGAGCCCGGCAGCAAGCGCGGCGAGCAGAAACAGCGGCGTCAGCGGCGAGCGGATGCTTGCCTGCGTGAGCCGCCCCGAGAAACCGAGATTCACGGTCGCACCAGCCGATCGCCGGCTTTGAGCCCCGACAGGATCTCGACGCCGTCCGGCCTGTCGGGGCGCGGCAGGTCACGGCCGCGCTGCACCGGCACGTCGATGAGGCGGTCGTCCTTGTCCACGACCCGCACATAGTCGACGCCGAAACGCGTGGTGAGGAAGGCCGCCGGGATGATGAACGCCGTGCGCTCGCCGCCTGCGATCCACACCCGGATGCGTTCGCCTACGAAATAGTCGCCGAGGCCCTCGACGCTGGCATCCGCCACCACCCGACCATCCTCGATCTGGGGATAGACCAGGCGGATCGTGCCAAAGCGCGGGCCGGCGTCGCCAAACTCCTGACCGGCAATGCGCACCACATCGCCCACCTTCAGAAAGCGCGCGTGGCGCTCCGGCACTCGCAGGCGCAACACGAAATCCTGCTCGGCGACCATGGCGACCGGTTCGCCGGCCATGACCACCGTTCCGGTCGTCACCGGCACTTTGAGGACGCGCCCGGAGGTCGGCGCCAGCACGTTGCCTTCGACCAACTGCTGTTCGAGGACGGCGCGCTCGGCGATGCGCGCGCGGTGGGTGTTCGTCGCCACGGTCAGCGCGGTGCGCGCCTCGTCAAGCCGCGTCTTGGGTGCGGTGCCGCGCTCGAACAGGCTCTCGATCCGCGCGAGATCGGTCTGCGCCTGTGCGACCTGCGCCTCGAGCCCGGCGATCTGCGCATCGAGCGCCTTCATCTGCAGGGCGATCTTCTCGTCGCCCACCAGCGCGAGCACCTGGCCGCGCTCCACGCGGTCGCCTTCCTTCACGGCGAGCTGGGCGACGGTGCCGCCGATGCGCGCCCGCGCGGGAACGACGCTCGCGCTCTCGACGGTGGCGAAGACCGCCTTCTCGTCGACGATCGTCCTCGGCGCAACGACGAAGTCCTGCTCGGCCAGCGCCGAGGGAGCAAGCAGCGTCAATACGAGCGCAGTGATGGCACGATGCATCACGGTCTTCCCCTTGGCGCGGCCATGCGCGAACGGACGCGCCGAGTTGATCGCGCAAGCGGTCAATGCGTACATTGATCTACCGCAAGCGCTTCGCACCGCGGCGCTGCGGCGCCAGTCGCGGCGATCGGCGCGTGGCGGGTGCGCAATAGACTCGACAGATCGCGCCGGCGAGCGCGCGGGCCGGCGCGCTGCGAACGGCGTACCAGACGGTCTGGCCCTCCCGGCGCGCCTGCACGAGACCGTCCTTGCGCAGGAGCGCGAGGTGCTGAGACACGGCGGACGCGCGAATGTTCAGGAAATCGGCGAGTTCGCCGACCGAGCGCTCCCCTTCGATGAGCTGGCAGACGATCAGCAGACGATGTCGGTTGGCGAGCGCCTTGAGGAGCTCGCTCGCCTGATCGGCTGCAGCTTTCATCCTGCCTATGTTCACCTTCATGGTTGCATATCTACGAATATCCGCATATATTGTCAACACCGCCGCGAGGCCTCCTCAGACCGGGACGCCGCGGCGAGGATCGCTGGCCTGGCGCACGCCGCCTCCCGATCGTCCGCAGAGAGAGGGGATTCGTCATGAACATCGATCGGGCCGTGCTGGCGCTGGCGGGCGTAATGGTGCTGCTCAGCATCGCTCTTGCGTTGTGGGCGAGCCCCTACTGGCTCCTGCTCGCCGCCTTCGTCGGAGCGAACATGCTGCAGGCGGCATTCACGGGCTTCTGCCCGGCCGCGATCATCTTTCGCAGGCTCGGGCTGAGGTCAGGCAGCGCTTTCGAGTATCCGGCGCGTTGACGGCGCGGGGCCGCGCCGGGCGTCCACAAACCTGCCTCACACCGCGGCGTCCGGCCGCGTGGGCAGGGTAGTGGCTTTGCGCAAGATCAAGGCCCGGCGCCCCGCTGCCGGGCTAGTGGATGTGGGAATGCCGGGCGTTGCTGGGACGCCGTGTGTTCGCGCCGGCGCGCGGCCTCAAGGAGGTGGTCATGGCCCATATCGTGGTGCTCGGCGGCGGGATCGGCGGGGTGTCTTGCGCCTACGTGCTCAAGCAAGCGGTGCGCAGGGAAGACCGCGTCACGCTCGTCTCCGACAAGCCGTTCTTCCAGTTCACTCCCTCCAATCCCTGGGTCGCCGTCAACTGGCGCACGAAGAGCGACGTCATCGTCGACCTCGCCTCGGTGCTGGCCAAGCGCGGCATCGGTTTCAGCGCTGCGGGCGCCGCGCGCGTGCACCCGGCCGACAACCGCGTCGAACTCGGCGACGGCTCATCCCTCGTCTACGATTATCTCGTCATCGCCACCGGCCCGGACCTTGCATTCGACGAGATCGAGGGTTTGGGCCCCGCGCGCAACACGCAGTCGGTGTGCGACGTCGACCACGCCAGCGCGGCGAGCGCGCGCTGGCGCGAGTTCTGCAAGGACCCCGGCCCGATCGTCGTCGGCGCCGTGCAGGGCGCCTCCTGCTACGGCCCGGCCTACGAATTTGCCATGATCATGGACACCGATCTGCGCAAGCACCGCATCCGCGACAAGGTGCCCATGACGCTGGTCACCGCCGAGCCCTATATCGGCCATCTCGGCGTCGGCGGCGTCGGCGACACCAAGGGCATGCTCGAATCTGAGCTGCGCCAGCGCCACATCCGATGGATCACCAACGCCAAGGTCGACAAGGTCGAGCCCGGCCGCATGCACGTGACCGAGGTTGACGAGGACGGCAAGCCCAAGAAGACGCACGAATTGCCGTTCAAGTTCTCGATGATGATCCCGGCCTTCCGCGGCATCGCGGCGCTGCGCGGGATCGACGGGCTCGTCAATCCGCGCGGCTTCGTCATCGTCGACAAATATCAGCGCAATCCCAAATTCGCCAACGTGTTCGGGGTCGGGGTGTGCATCGCAATCCCGCCGGTCGAGCCGACACCCCTGCCGGTCGGGGTGCCCAAGACCGGGTTCATGATCGAGTCGATGGTGACGGCGACCGCGCTCAATATCGGCCAGCTCGTGCGCGGCGGCGAGCCGACCAACGAGGCGACCTGGAACGCCGTCTGCCTCGCCGATTTCGGCGATACCGGCGTGGCGTTCGTGGCCATACCGCAAAACCCTCCGCGCAACGTCAACTGGGCCTCGCGCGGGCGCTGGGTCCACGTTGCCAAGGTCGCCTTCGAGAAATATTTTCTGCACAAGGTGCGCGCCGGAACGACCGAGCCCTACTATGAGAAAATGGTGATGCGACTGCTCGACATCGCCAAGATCAAGCATCCCGCCGCCTGACCGCGCCGATCGCGTCGCGAGGATAAGTCGACAACGCCGCCCGAGCGCTGCCGGCGGGCAGCCCGGCGCATACGCTCACTTGCCCGTGAATCTCGGTTTGCGCTTCTCGCCGAAGGCGCGCATGCCCTCCTTGTTGTCCTCGGTGCGGATGAGCACCGACTGGCCGAGCCGCTCCAGCCATCGCCCGGTCTCGGTGTCGACGTTCTGGCACATGTTGATGATGTGCTTGGCCATGCCCATGGCCTGGGGCGCCAGCGTCAACAGGTGGCGCGCGAAGGCGAGCGTGCCATCCATGAGCCTGTCGGGGGCGAACACGCGGTTGACGAGGCCGATCCGCAGCGCCTCCTCGGCCGTGACCGGCAGCGCCGCCATCACCATTTCCTTGAGGCGGCCGATGCCGATGAGCTGGATCATGCGCGAGCAGGCGCCGGAGGCGGGAATGACGCCGAGTTGGTTCTCGGGCAGCAGGAACTCGGCATTCGATGCCGCCATGCGAAAGTCGCAGGCCACCGCCATCTCGACGCCGCCGCCGGCGCACATCCCATTGATTGCCGCGATGATCGGCTTTTCCAGCGCCTCAAGGTCGTCAAACATTTCGTGGTTGGCGCGCACGTAGGCGCGATAGCCTGCGGTCGGCAGATTGTTCTCGTAGTCGAGTCCCATGATGTCGCGGCCGGCGCAAAAGGCGCGGCCGGCGCCCGTGATGACGATGACACGCACGCCCTCGTCGAAGGCGGCCTTCCAAATGACGCTGCGAATCTCGCGAATCATCTGCTCGTCGAAGGCGTTGAGCTTGTCCGGGCGATTAAGCGTGATCAGCAGGATGCCCGCCTCCGGCGCGCTCAGGCGGATCGTCTGCAAATCCTTGACATGTCGCAGAAACCCTTCCGGCAGGCCGTCTTCGTCGAGCATGACCGGGTTCTTGACTTCGGGCATCGGAGTGCTCCTTTGCGAGGCGCCGGCGGGGCGGCGCGTTATTCTCGGCTTGAGGCTGCCCCGCCGTTGAGCCGGGAGCGGCTTTCGTGGAGTCGCGCGCGCTGGCTGTGCTCGCAGTGCTTGCCGAAGACCGGCACAATCTCGCGTCCAGCGCGGGCGACAAGCGCAGTCACGACGGGACCTTTTCAACGGAGGATGCGCGCAGCAGGTGTTTTGCGATCTTGCCGGGGCCGCTCTTGGGCAGCGGCTCGGGCGAAATCTCAATTTGCTTCGGAACCTTATACCCACCGATAAGCCCGCGGCAGTGCTCGATGAGCTCATCCGGCGTGACGCGAGCGTCTGGATTGGGATAGACCACCGCCCTCACCTCCTCGCCCCAGCGCTCGTTCGGCACCCCGAACACCGCCGCCTCCGCCACCGCCGGATGTTCAAGCAGCGCGTTCTCGACCTCCAGCGGGTAGACGTTCTCGCCGCCGGTGATGATCATGTCCTTCCTGCGGCCGACGATGGTGTAATGGCCCTCCTCGTCGCAGCGCCCGAGATCGCCGGTGCGATACCAGCCGTCCGGGATCGCCGCCATCGTCGCGGGCGGATTGCGCCAGTAGCCCGCCATCACGCGGGGACCGGAAACGACGATCTCGCCGATGGCGCCGGGCGGCAGCGGTCTGCCCGCCTCGTCGGCGATGCGCGCATTGATGTGGGGCAGCGGCTGCCCCACCGAGTTGGTGAACCGCCCGCCGTGGCGCAGAAGGTCGCGCGGCAGTTGCTGGCAGATGCCGCCGGAGGTTTCAGTGGTTCCGTAGGATTGCGTCAGCGGGCAGCCGAACGCCGATGACAGCTTGCGAAAGAGCGGCTCCGGCATCGGCGCGCCGCCAAAATTCAAGCGCGTGAGCGAGCGGAAGTCGTCGCGGTTGACGCCGTGGCGAAGCACCATGTCAAGCAGCGTCGGCGGCAGCGCCGTCTGGGTGACGCGCTGCGACCGCACGCGCGCGGCAAAGCGCGCCGGATCGAAATGCTCGGTGACATGACGGCCGCCAACGAGCGTGACGCCCCAGATGGCGACGGCATCGACAAGATGGAACATGGGCGGGGCGTGCAGCCACACATCGTCACCGCTGAGCTCCAGCGACAGCACGGTGTCCCACGCGGTGGCGACGAGGTTGCCGTGGGTGAGGCAGGCGCCCTTGGGCTCGCCGGTGGTGCCGCTGGTGAAGAAGATCTGCGCAACCTCGCCGATCCTCGTCGGCATCGCCCGCTCGAGCGGGCGCGCGCCGAGGAGCTGTTCGTAGCCGTTGGCGGCTCCCGGCGGGTCGGCATCATTCCAGGCGATCGCCGCGATGCCGCGCGGGTCGTGGGGGAGAGCCTGCAGCAACAGGCGCGTCTCGGTGCGCGCCAGGATGGCGTCGATCTCCTTGACCGCCAGGCGATGATTGAGCGGGATCAACACGATGCCGGCATAGGCGCAGGCGAGGTTGACCTCGAAATAGCGAAAGCTGTTGCGCCCGAGGATCGCGACCCGGTCGCCGGGCCGGGTGCCGCGTGCCACCAACGCGCCCGCAAGCGCGGCGGCGCGCTGCGTCAGCTCGCCGTAGGTGAGGCGGATGCCATCCTGTGCCACCGCCTCGCGGCGATTGTGATAGGCCGCGGCCCGCTCGACGATGTGGGAGAGCGAAAACATGCAGGGTCCCGTGGCGGACGAAAATACCGGCAACCGGCGGACCTGTCATCTCGG